>JBAQWH010000234.1:0-19478 GCA_049298815.1 Thermoanaerobaculia bacterium
GCGCCTGTGTACCGTCGGCCGCTCTACAGTCCCGCCGCGACGCCCTTGAGGAGCCAGGTCAGAACGCTTCCCCAGTTCACCTTCTCCGCCCACGACTTGATGACTTTCTGTCCAGCTTTCGTGAGCTTCGCCTTTTCGTCGTCTGACAGAGAAACCGTCTGAAGCGTCGCCGCCACCGCTTCCTTGCTCTCGATGATCTCGAGCTGAATCTCCCGCGAGACGGTTTCCTGCGGGTCGACTTCCGTGCCGGTCATGCGCGCGATCACCACCGGACGGACCGTGCTCTTCGCCTGTGAGAGCAGCCACTTCGCGTCATCGGGTCCGAGGGCCAGCGCGATGTCGGGAGATTTCGGCGAAGCTGTGGTGGAACGCTGGTGCGTCACGTCCGGGCTGTCCGAGGTCCGGACCACGAGCTCGGCCGTCTTCGGCACGACGGAGGACTTCCACGAGACGATCGGCCCCACGGGTGTGATCGTGATCTTCAGAGGGGCCGTGAATGTCAGCGAAGGCAGGAGTGTGATTGGTGTGGTCGAAAGCCAGTCCTCCATGAAGGTCCCGTCGGTTCGGACCAGCCTGTATTTCAGGCTCTTCGCCGTCGTCGTCCTTGGGAGGTTGAATGCGGTGCTCCAGGTATTACCGTCGCCGGCGACGACTTTCTGGCGCTGTGCCGTCGCGGAATTCAGGAAACCTGTCGCCTTGTCGAAGTCCGCCAGCTCGACCCAGAACTCTCCGGGATGATTGGCCGTGCCAGAAAGATGAACGCCCGACGGCGTCTGAACGAACTTCGGAGTCGACGTAGAGGTGATCTCGCTGGTGACATGTGGCTGCACGATCTCCCCCGCCATCGCGGCCTGCGTGTTGGGCAGCTCGACCGTGGTCTCAGGGTTCACCAGGCGCACAGTGACCTTGTATGACTTCCCGGGCGTGAGGTCATGCACGGTAGCGACGTGCCGGATGCCATTCCACCTTCCGATGGCGTTCTTCGTCTCGCCATCATCAGCCCTGAGTTGGATCCGTGAGCCGGCGCAGGGAGCTCCATCGAACTGGATCTCGGCGGTCTTCGGCGAAACCGCCCGGCCCTGGAGGTTCTGAGGCTTCTCCGCCTTTACTCCGAGCTGCTGGCACTGGGCAAGTTGCTGCCGCGTGTCTGCTACCTCGGTCTCCAGCCGACGCATCGCGTTCAGCGACGACAGATCGGTCGAGGCCTGGAAGAGTTTCTGGCCACCGGAGAGCAGAGAGCAGTCAATCCGCGGCGCCGAAGCGAGCTGCATGTACGGCACCTTGCATCCGACTGTGTTGCCGCTGACAGAGATCTCCCCGACCACCCCTTGATGTCCTTCCGGTTGGCAAAGGCACTGGTATGGGTTCTGCCCGGCGGCATCGCGGTCCGCCACGAACGACATCTGAACGTTCTCCGAAAGCAGCTGAATGGTGACTGCTGTGATGCGAACACCTGGTTCAGCCGTCTGTGCTTCAGCACGAAACACCCCGACGGACAGGATGAGCGCAACCGTGAACACAAATCCCGGGCCCCGATGAGTCGTCGACATTGATCCTTCCTCCCTTCGTCAGTCATACGGCCGACCACCCACAGGACTTGCTCCTGTAGGTGGTCATTGAACGTGGTCGTTGGGCACTGCACGAGCGACGGGAGTCCGCGTCGAACTACGCGGCTGGGCGCCGCTCAACTGCGTCTGTACTGATCGGGAACGACGCCAAAGTAGCGCCGGTGTCGGATTGCGCGTCACCCACATTGGCGATCACTCAGACACGTGGCACTTAATCGTCCATCACTGGCACTAATGGAGGATGCGGCGCTACGGGGGGAACTCGAAGCTCTTAGTTCAGGGGAGTAGCCAGTCGCTTCATTCGGAGTTCGCCGCTACGGCTGCCCGGCGCGTCGGAGCAACATCGTCCATCGCGCAACGAGCTGCTCCAGTTCCTCACCTTCATACCCGAGCGCAGCTGCCTCCTCGCGATACCGCGCCACGTCGACCCACGACCGATTGATCAGCCCCGGCCGCTCGTTCTCGTCTTCCGAGGATGGATCGCCCATGAACCAGTACTTCCGATCGTCGACGTATAGGTACTTACGCCGAGCATTCAGGAAGGGCTCGATGACACCCCAGCGGTCGATGCATGCAATCGCCCGATCGAACTCCGCCTCGTCGCTCCACTCGTCGAGCGTGTACTCGTGCGGATAGTTCGTAACGTAGGTCTTTGCGAAACGCCAGCGGGAGTTCGCTACGAAAGACGCGAACCACGTAACGTCGCGAACATGAGTCGACGCCGCGCTCACGTTCAGTCGCCGGACAGCTCTTGCTCGATAGACCTCAAAGCCGGGCCGAGCACTCGCGTAAAGGCCTTCAGGTGTTCGGCGAGCCACTCGTGCTGCACTGCCAGAGCGGCAGGACTCTCAAAATCGTTCTCTTCGCGGTAGACCTCGATGAGACTGCCGCTACCCTCATCATTCCACTCCACGGGACGACCAATCTCTGCTTCGATTTCTGGACGCCGGGCGTTCAACCTGCGGATGATCTCGGGTGCCTGATCGCCTCGCGGTGAGAAGAACAAGCCGATTGCGGCGCCCTTCTCCCACCGATAGGCGGTGATCCATTGCCCCAGTGGAAGGCGAGCCTTCGCCGAGTTCTGCTGCAAGCGTTTTGGGGTGGAGTCAAGGCCTCCCTCAAGCCGCACCTTCGAGACGAACGCGCTCCAGAACGCTGCACGCACGGCAGCAAGGCCGGTGTCGAACGAATGCCCTCCTTCAGCGACAGCGTCGTCAACGTCGAGGACGGCAGCCGTCACACCCGCGGCTTTCTCATCGCCACTATTCAACCCTTCGATCCGCACCACTGACCGCTCCACGTTGACAGTACGAACCAGCAACCGTGGCTGAAGAATGGTGAGTGGCGCCGCCTCGTCGTGGAACACTGCAACCTCCACGAGGCCGAATTGGAATCGGAGTCCCACACCACGCTGCAGTTGCTCCGTGATTGCGACCACCCCTTCCCTGATGCCGTCACCAGCGACGAGCAAGAGGAAGCGGCCCTGCGAGAGATTGCGGCTTACCTGGTCGACCCAGACATGCTCTTCGAGGCTGCTATGCCGGTGCTTCACGATCTCGAACAGCCGGTTCCCTTCAGTGCCCAGTGCGCTGTTGACCAGCCGCGAAAGGTCCTCGTACGTCAGCCGCGCCATCGCCCGCGCATAGTCCAGCACTTGGCCGACCACTTCCCGCCGCGCCTCGGGGTTTCGCCACAGCTTGCATTCGAGGATCGTCAGCAGACCGTGTTCGTTCGCAAAGAGCACGTCGATCGGTCCGGCTTCCGTTCGCATCTCGCGGCAGACCGCCACGGAACCCGAGTAGCTACCGTCCAGTTCTTCAAACGGTAGGACATCCGGATGCTCGAACAATCGGTCTCGCAGCCAATGCTCGCTGAACCTGTCGATGCCGCGCCCGAGAGCCTGTTGCGTCACGAGATGCGACGATTCGCCGTCGAGAATCAGAAGGCTGCCGTACATGAAATGCTCCTATCGCGGTCGGTGACTCACAGTCCCCATTGCGGTGCCGCGTCACGATTCGTCCTCGTCCTCGTCATCCTCGTCGTCTTCGACCTCGACCGCGAGATCGTTGATGTAATCGCGGCGTAGGCTCTTGAGCGACCGCTCGAACGCCGGATCAATCGCGAAGAAAGACCATCCGTTCCTCGCAAGTCCCCCCGCGATGTAGCTGGCTGCGCCTGACGGGTTCTCAAACAGCTGGTCGTCGACCTCGATGGTGCCGTCGGAGAGAAGTGCAGCGTAACGATGGCGGTGTTTCCTCGGTCGAGGGTAAAGGGTGGTAACGCCGTTCAGCAGCCCCGCGCTCACCAGATCGCTCAGTCGGACCTTCTTCCTCGCACGAGGCTTCCTGTCCACGGAGAACTCCGAATGGTGGCCCGGCGGCACTGGCCAGATCCGGAGGATTGCGTCGGTCAAACCCGCCGTTCGTCGGCGGATCAGCTCGTCGCTCCACGGATCGGCAGCCCCTTTGAGCAGCTCGCGGTTCAGCACGAGGACATCGTGCGTCTCCAACCCCGCACGCTTGCCCTCCGGACCGGCCCACGGCCCGTTCGAGACCTTGGAGTTGAGCTTCGTCATCAGCAGCGTGAGATTGCCGAAGGTATGAATCAGCCGATCCCGCTCCGCGGCGTCGCCTTGCAGTGGCCAGTGTGACTGCCACTTCCGCGGCATGACGTGTTCGATCGCATACTGCGCTCGCGCGACGCGCTCTCCACCCAGGCCTGCCTTTCCATCGCGCCACCCGCGGTAGTGATCCTCGATCGCTTCCAGCACCATCCGGAGGCGGCCGCGTCCCAGCCGACGATAGGCCAGCAGCGCCTCTAACTCGTCACGGACTTCATCGTCGTCGGGCCAGTAAGACGCTGCACTTCGCTGTCCGGCAAGAAACGCGTCGAGGACGTCACCGGCCTTCGAACGGTCCGTGCGGCGAAGATGCTGCACCAGGTCCGCCATGAACCGGCTGTAGCTCTTCGTCGTCGCGCGCACCAGCATCCGCCGCACCATCCAGCTCTCCATCACGTCGAGAGCCTTCGTGAACTGGTCGTCCGGAATTGGCTCGCTTTCGGGATCCTGGAGAAGCAGGATGAACGGCTTGATCACCTCGCTCTCCATGACGCCGGTGCGATAGCCAAAGAGCCCGAGGCGCGTGACGGAGCCTACTTGCTGTGCACCTTCGATGAACGCACGGTAGACGCCCGCCGCCCGGTGCACCTGTTCCAGAAGTTCCGGCATGCGGACATCGGAGTCGTAATCGGCGAATGCTTTGAAGCGCGCGAAAACCTCGCGGCCCACGATCTCGGTCCCGGTACGCGCGACCAGCCAGTGGTTCATGAAGAGGGAGGATCGGGGATATCGCAGCCGACCGAGGGGTACCTCCGCTTCCCAGAACGCGGTCTCGAACTCCTTCCAGTGACGGTCGTAGGCACGCTCCACATCGGTGCTCGACTCCTGCAGCCGCTGGAAGACGAAGTTCTTGATCAGATCCGCCGCCGTGAGTGGCGCTCCACGCGCGTTCAGTGTTTCGAAAATCTCCTGTGCGTTCTCTTCTGCGGCCAGGTCGATCACCACGATCTGCAGATGATCGCGGACGGCGGATTCCAGCGCCGCGGCGCGTGCGGTCAGCGACTGGTCACCGGCCTGTCGCATCCACTCCCGGGCCTTTTCACGGAAGAAGCGATGCGCTTCCGGGATGCGGTCGTTGCTCCCCTCTACCGGGCCGCCGCCGCGCATCACCGCGTTGAAGCTCGGCCGATCGCGGTTTGTCGGCCAGACCTTGAACTGATCCTCTGGCTTCTCTCGGTAGTGCTCTGAGTTCACGACCAGCGCCTCGATGCGGAGTGCCGCTGAGCGTGCAGACTCGATCTCGTGCAGCTCCGTGCGTAGGGCGTCAAGCAAGAGCTGCAAAGTAGTCAGTCGCTGCTGCCCGTCGATGATCGTCCTCTGCTGCATCATGCCGACGGGATTGGGCAGTTGCTGTAGCACGACCGCGCCGAGGAAGTGGGGCTGCGGCTTCCCGCGCTCGGCCAGGCGGTCCGCCAGGCGCACGACGTCGTTCCAGAGTGGCTCCCACTGATCGTCCTCGTTCCAGACGTAAGGACGCTGAAACAGCGGAACGACGAGCCTTTGCGGCTGATTGAACACCATCTGCGGCGTACGGACTTGTGTTTCCAAATCGTTGGTTCCTCGGATCAGTTGAATCGCTGCTGCGTTTGTTCGCCGTACCAGATCTTCCTGAAGGACTGCCAGCCCAGCGGCAGGCGGGCGCCCTGGATCTCGTCATCGCAGTCGATGACGACACACGTGTCTGTCCCCTTGAACTTCGGACCGCGAAGTCCGCGACCGACGATCTGTTCATAGAGAACCCGGCTGACGGTCGGGCGGGCGATCACGACGTGGCTCACCTTCGGCGCATCGAACCCGGTGGTCAGCACCTCGCAGTTGCAGAGGACGCGGATCGTGCCGCTCTTGAACTCCTCGACCACCCGTCTGCGCGTAACGTCGCGCGTGTTGCCGCTGATGACGGCTGCAGGGATGCCCCGCTCTCGTAGGAGGAACGCCATGCATTCCGCGTCGCCGACACTCGGACCGAAGTAGAGGATGCTGGCGATCGGATCCTGTGCAACCTCCACGATCCGATGCAGGACCAGGCTCCGGCGAGGAGCGTTGTCGGCACGCAGCGCCATGACGCGGTCGATCCGCTCCATCTCCTCTTCCGAGAGGACGTCGGAGTCTGGTGCCTTCGCAATTCGGATGCGCGTAGTCGTTCGAATCGTCTGAAAAACCGGCTCCGCGAGGATCTGCATCTTCTGCAGTTCAAGGCGCGGGTTGTCGCCGAGCGTCTTCTCCGGCTCGACGATCCTCGTAAAAATGTCTTTCAAGTCGCGCGTACCCTTTTCCGGATCATCACCGAGGTACTCCATCCGGAATGGAGTGGCCGTCAGGCCGACGACGGACACGTTCGGAGCATCGCTGTCCGAGAGCGCCGAGACGATCTTGCGGTACATCGGTGCGGCCGCGCGATGCGCCTCGTCCACGACGATCAGCCCGACGTTTTCGCGGACGATGTTCAGAACTTCATCCGCCCCGCGCGCGTGACCATCGAAGAGGCTCGCGAGGCGGTGGGGAGTGGAAACGATCACCGCGCTGCGGAGTGCCGCGTCTTCGATCGCGTCACGCTGCTCCACGAGATCTTTCGTGTAGGGACCCCAGAACCGCACCAAGGTCATCGGGGCGACGTCGTCGGAGCCCTGCCAGACCTGCCGGAAGCAGGCACAGGCCTGTTCGCAGAGCTCTTCGGTATGCGCGAGCCAAACGACCATCCCTCTGCGTGCCCGCTGCGCCGCGTGGTCGTACCGGTCGAACATCCAGTACTTAATGCTCTCGACCGCCACGCGCGTCTTCCCCGCCCCGGTGGGAAGGGTGACGATGCAACGGCGGCCTGGAGGATCCTGCAGCGTCTCGAGCAAACCGCGCTGGACTTCCTTCTGAAACTGCTGCAGCGGTGCGAGCTGGAAGCGCCCCTCGAGGTACTCCATCTCGGGTAGCGCCTCTGCGCTCAGCAGCCCGACGAATTCCAACGGGAAGCCCACAACATCGACGAACCGCGCCGCACCGGCTTTGCCGGGGTGCCACTTCCCCGGCGCTTCGACCTTCATCGCTTTCGCGACTGCGCGGCGTACTTCACCGTCCGCGAACAGGTCTCGCTCGTGTTTGAGCACGAGAGCGGCGGCCAACTCCGATTTCCGGCTCGGCCGGTCGTCGCCGGTCTCGACGCGACGCGCGTTGCGGATACCTGATTCGAGGTCGCCGACGAGATTGAGAAGTTCCGAAAGCGTCAACAGCGATTCGAGTCGGTCGGCACCCTCCTGAGCCCAAGGCTCCAGTCGGACCCGCGAGGGGCCCATGCCCTCTTCAGCTTTCACGCGACGCAACTTTGCGACGAGGCCACCGATGCGCGGCGGCCCGGATTCGAACGCCCGCTCATTCGAGAGCTTCGTGTGAACCTCCCTGTACCTCTCGTCGTTAAGTCCCCACGTCTCGACAATCTCGTCCTTTGACAGTCTTCCGCGCTCTAGCACCGCCGTGCGGATCTCCGCGAGGACGGCTTCGCCCTCGTCGGCAGGGAGGGTCTCCTTCGGCTTCAGCAGCCCGAACGCAGCGGAGGCGTCGACGCTCTTTCTGATCGGGATGACCGCCGGTCCGAACGAGGTCTGCGCGATACGACCGGTGCCGACGAACTCGGGAGACAGGTCGGCCGGCTTTTCGAGCAGAGCATCGAGCGCCGCCTCGTAGTACTCGTTCGGGCTGAACGGCAGGTCGGAGAAAACAGCTGCGTGCTCGGTGCCGATCCGCCGCGTGCCGCGGACCCAGTGCTCCACGAGCGGCAATGGAACACCCCAGCGGGTGCTCCACCAAGCCAGCGTCTTGGTTCGGTCTGTCTGCCAGTGACTGTAGAGATGATGCGCGAGGAGGTTGTTGGTTTGGATCGCAAGTTCCATCAGATCTTCTCTTCGGACCGGCGCCATCGAACTCCAGCGGCTACCGGCGATGTGGGTCGGGCGCACCCCACTCCCGCCTTCAACCTCAGGAATCCTCTTACCGCGTCAGTTTCGGACGACTGTCGGCACGGTACAAAAAGACGGCAGCAATTGGAATGTCTATCGACACGCACGTTGCCGATCCCCGGCGAGCTCAGACCCACGGGTGACTCGCTGGCTGCCGCTCAGCCCCCTGCTTTCTCTCAGGCGCATGGCCTATATCGGCGGCGATCCTCGGCGTGATTTCTCGCAGCGGAAGTGTCGCAGACCGAAACGGGCGCACGGACGGTCGAGAACCGCGCGAAAATGGCACGCGATGAGTGATCCGCGGTTCGACCTCGATCTCAAGAAGACAGACATCCTCGATCTCGCCTCTCCGGACGCCCTCGCGGCGTTCTTCGCGAGACTTCGGTACGACACGGCGACCAGGACCGTGCACTCGGCCGGAAGTCTCGGGATTTCCGAAGCGATCGCGCGGCCGATCCGCCGGATCGAGTTGCTCGCGGCACGCGACGACCTCCAGATCTACCTCGTCGAGCTGCCTTCCGTGACGCTGGCGAGCACGCGGAATCTCGTCCGGGCGTTCCGTGATCGAAGCGGTGACTTCCTCTTCGTCCTCACGAGTGGTGACTACAGCCGCCTGGATTTCGTTCTGGTCGACCGTCTGCCGGACGCGGAGACGCCCACCACGATCGCCTCACCGACGGTCCACGTCCGGCCGCGAATCCTCACGGTCGAACGGCGAAATCCTGCACCTCTTTCGCTGCGCGTCCTGCGCCGCTTCACCTGGACCGAGGCTGACCGCTTTGCGCAGGTCGACAAGATCCGCTCCGCCTACTCGCTCGCAGAATGGTCCGAGGAAGAGGGCCTGTTCAACAACCGGGCGCTCTTCTCGGACCACTACCTCAAGAGTCGCCTGCAGGAAGAACCCGCGTGGGGCGATGACCGGTTCACGAGCACGGGCCGCGAGCTTCGCGACCTGCTCCTCGAGCGCAGCGGCGGAGGGAAGGTCGACGAGACTTCACTGCGCAGCGGCTTCTTCGAGCCGGCGTTTCGCGCACTAGGTTTCCACGCGCGAACCGTCAGACGCGACCCGAACGATGTCGAGAATCCCGACTACGAGCTACTCGGACCTGACGCTGAGAAGGCTCTCGCTCTCTGCCTCACCTACCCCTGGATGCGCTACCTCGACGGCAAGGACGCCGTGCGTGATCCCGACACCCCCGACGAGAACCCCGGCGCAGTGGTCGTGTCGCTGCTCCAGAAGCGCGACGTCCCATGGGTCGTCGTCACGAATGGCAAGCTGTGGCGGCTCTACTCGAAGCGCACGCATTCGCGCGCGACGAGCTTCTTCGAAGTAGACCTCGAGGAGGTGATCGCCGCTGCCGCTGCGAGCGACTCGAACCCACTCCGGTACTTCTGGCTCCTCTTCAGGCGTGAGGCGTTCGAAGAAGTCACCTTCGCCCGCGAGGGTCGTGAAGAGCGCCTCCCATTCCTCGACCGCATCTTGCTCGAGAGCGAAGACTACGCGAAGGAGCTGGGCGATCGGCTCAAGGAGCGGATCTTCGACCGGGTCTTCCCTCACCTCGCGGCAGGATTCGTCGCGCAATGGGACGAGCAGCCTGACGAAGAGGAGCTCGCGCAGACGTATCGCGCGACACTCACACTGCTCTACCGGCTCCTCTTCCTGCTGTACGCCGAGGCTCGAGACCTGCTCCCGGTGCGTGAGGTGCGCGGTTACTACGAAAAGAGCCTCACGAGGCTGAAGAAGGAGATTGCAGAGGCCGCGGGACCGCTCGAGGATCTCGTCGAGCAGAAGCTCGAAAAGACATTCGAGCGCGACTCGACGGGTCTGTACGAGCGACTGTCCGAACTTTTCGACGTGATCTCGAAAGGGAACGCTGACCTCAACGTCCCCTTCTACAACGGCGGACTCTTCGCGAGCTCGCCGGCGGACGAAGACGATTCGGACGAGGCGGAGGCGGCGCGCTTCCTTCGCGATCACGCGGTCCCCGATCGGCACCTCGCCGTCGCGCTCGACCTCCTTTCGCGTGAGGATGACCCGCGCTACGGCCGCATCTTCATCGACTACAAGTCGCTCGGCGTCCGTCACCTCGGCTCGATCTACGAAGGCCTCCTCGAGTTCCGCCTCCGCTTCGCCTCCGAACGCCTCGGCATCGTCAAGGAGAAAGGTCGGTTCGTTTACAAGTCCTGGCGTGAGCTCGACGAGCGGAAGAAAGCGCGTCTCGAGCGCGACGGGCTTTTCGTCAAGCGTGGGGAGCTCCACCTCGAGAACGACAAGCGGGAGCGGAAGGCAACCGGCTCCTACTACACGCCCGACTACATCGTGAAGTACATCGTCGAGCACGCCGTAGGACCGGTGGTGAAGGAGAAGCTCGACTCCCTGCGGCCGCGCCTTCGCGAGGCGGAGGCCTGGCACCGGAAGCAGCTCGACCTTGCGCGCGCCAAAAGGGAGAAGCCAACAAAGTACGAGTACGGACCTGCGGTCGAGACGCATTGGCGGAAGCTCGTCGATGAGATCTTCGACATCAAGGTGCTCGATCCGGCGATGGGGTCAGGGCACTTCCTCGTCGAGGCGGTCGACTTCATCACCGATCACGTCATCGATTTCCTCAACGCGTTCCCGTGGAACCCGGTGACGGCGCATCTCCGCTTCACACGCGAGCAGATCCTCGATTCGATGGAGAAGCAGAAGGTGAGCATCGACCCGGCGAAGCTCACCGACGTGAATCTCCTCAAGCGGCATGTGCTGAAGCGCTGCATCTACGGCGTCGATCTCAATCCGATGGCGGTGGAGCTCGCAAAGGTCTCTCTCTGGCTCGATTGCTTCACCCTCGGCGCCCCGCTCTCATTTCTCGACCATCACCTGCGCTGCGGCAACTCCCTCATCGGCGTCACCGTCGAAGAGGTCGACGCCAAACTGCGAGAAGGAACGCAGACGCTCCTTTTCTCCGGTAACCGCTTCGCGGGAGTGAAATCGTCGGTTGCCGGGATGATCGCCATCGGCGAGCTTCCCGACATCACGCCCGATCAGATCCAGAGTTCGAAGAGCGAGTACAAACGCGCGACTTCTGCGACGGTATGGGCTCGGCGCCTGCTCGACGTCTACACCAGCCAGTGGTTCGGGAACGAGCCGACGCGCACGCGCACTGGTGAGGTGAATCCGGTACTTGAGTTCCTCGGCGACAAAGCGTCAGAAGCCTGGGCGGGACACCACGGGACGGGCCGCCTGCTGCCGCGCTACAAACAGGTCGTCGAGACCGCGCTTGGCGCCTCGCACGAGCAGCGGTTCTTCCATTGGCAGCTCGAGTTCCCGGAGGTATTTCTCGCATCGTCGACCGGTTTCGACGCTGTGATCGGCAATCCGCCTTACGACGTTCTCGAAAAAGATCGCGGCGAGGACACCGCACCCCATGAACTACTGCTCGCATTCGTCCGATCTCATGGATCGTACGCAGCCGCCACTGGTGGAAAGCTGAACCTCTATCGTCCATTCATCGTCCGCTCCGTGGGCTTGACGCGAAAGACTGGTCGTTACTCGCAGATCGTGCCGATGTCACTAATGGGCGATATATCCGTTGCGCGACTTCGTCAGACTTTGCTCGACGAGCATTCGATTGAGCGGATCGCCGCCTTCCCGCAAAAAGATGATGAACGTCGCCGTGTCTTTCGCGAGGCGAAACTATCGGCGTGCGTACCTGTGGTCGTATGCCACGACCCGGACGCTGCCACCATCACGCTGATCGAAGCTTACCCGTGGAACTCGTTCGATGACGAACCGACCACTTGTCGTCCCTCACGCCCAGCCATTCGCGCCATCGATCCGATATGCGTACCGCTGCCGCTATGTAGTGACGCAGAGCTCGAACTTGCGCTGCAGCTACATAAGAACAGTCGTCGAATCGCAGATGTCGCAAGAGTCACTCGCGGAGAGGTCAACCAAACCATTTTCCGTCAGTACATCTCATCCGACAGCAAACACAGGCCGCTGCTCAAAGGCGCCGAACTTCGACCATTTGGGTTCAACGTCGACCTCAGCCAAGGTGAGCGAGAGTACTTCGATGAACGGCTCTACGAGCGTGCTCATACAGCCATGCGACCTCCACCCGACCGGATTGCAACACAGCGGATTAGCGGCGTGGATGACTCGCGGCGCCTCACGTGTGCCATCTCCGGCAATGGCGCTTACTTCGCCGACTCAACGAATGCGATCGTCTCGCTTGACGAAAGCGATGCGGAACTGCTGGTCGCTGTCCTGAACTCGAGATTGATAAATTGGCGATTTCGTATCAGCAGCACGAATAACAACGTTGGGACGGGTGAACTTGAGATGCTCCCCTTTCCTCGAACGATTGATCCGCGGATCAAGATTGAGATCAAGGGACTGGTGGGACAACTATCGGCGGCGGCACGCGAGTCGGCCGATCTCCCGCCGAAGCTCGTCGAAGCACTTGAGGCGCTGGTATGCGAGGCGTACGGCGTAGCGCTGCCGCGCTGATGTCAGCATGTCCGCGCCTCTCAATGGCGAGTTCCTTTCGTGCCTGCCTCGACGGCCGGGGCGGGCCGCGAAGCCGCTTCCGTTTCGACTCACGGCGGAGGCCTCTTCGACCTTAGACTGTCTCGCGCGTCTCCGAGAGCCATCGGTCGACGGTCGCCACCGCGTGTCGAGCGGACGGCTCGTCGATGTGCTGCTTGAGCTCGCGCAGCCGTTTCACGCGTTCGTCGATCGGCTGCTCCGCCGTCTCACGGGTGACGTAGAGCGCAGTCGCGAGCGGCTCGAGGTCTTTTACGCCGAGCTTGCCGAGATGCTCGGCTGTCCAGTCGATCGCCCGCCTCGCCTCCGCTACGGCGTCCGAGTGACGAGTCTTGAGTTGCTCATACCGCCCGCCAACGTCGTAGATGACGCCAAGTTCTCGCGGCCGGACCTGGACGATCTCGTCCGCTTCCATCGAGGCCAGTCGCTCGCGAAGCTGGAAAGAGAAGGGCCCGTAGTAGTGAATCCGGAACTCGTCGTCCAACGGAACGCCGAAGAGCTCCTTCATCACGAAAGCGCCCTTCTGCAGGAGGGTTTCACCACACGGAAGTCCCGCCGCGCGTACGCGCTCGACGAATGCCGCAAGAATGGCAGCCTGCTGGTAGTACCCGCTCATGATTCCTCCCGCGCGCCGAGGATATCCCGGAGGTTCTCGCGAAGCCATACTTGCGCGTCAGCCGCGATTTCCGGCGCAACGAAGACATCGTCGTAGACCGCTTTGGGCAGCCGGTTCAGGATCTGCGAAAGCTGCAACGACGACACCACCGTGCCGTCATCGCGTTCGACGGCGAAGCGAAACGGCTTGCCAATTGCCGAGGACGGCAGCGTTGGGTCGACGTTCGAGTCTTGCTTCACAAGATCTTTTCCAAACTTCTCAACCGCCGCTGCATGGACCAGCTCTACCGCCTGGAGATTCGTGTCGAGATCCTCCTGCCGGCGTTCGTAAAGGATCCGGAAGAACTTTCTTCCGAGGATCCGCTTGGCAACATCGTGACCGTGAGAGGCAGGGTTCGCCTGATCGTCCTGCATCGCGGCCAGGACGTGATCGTCGGTGAGTGCAAGATGCCCTTCCACGTCCGTCGGGTACGACCCGTCGAGGAACAGTCGAAGGTATTCCTTGAGGTGCATGTCCAGCGCGCGGCGGACGCGATGGTAGTAGAGCTGTTCGAACATGTAGTAGCGAGCGAGCTGCATCGCCTCAGCCGCGTGGATGGCACCGCGCTCGATGCCGATGACGGCCTTCTGCTGCTCGTCGTCCCAGAGGATCCGCAGCGACTCGATCAGGCGGTGATGATCGAACCGGCCGTACGCCACGCCGGTGTGGATGGAATCCCGGAGCAAATAGTCGATCCTGTCTACTCCGAACGCATCGCCAGTCACGATGTCGCTCATCAGCTCTTCCCACGGCGAGAAGGTGGTCTCCTTCCATTTGCTCGGACCAACCGCGACCTTCGCGACATCATCCGGACGGACCGGAAACCGCTCGAAGAGCTCCCGCATCTGAGGTGAGCGAATCACGGCAAGCGACAGGTTCTCGTGGTGATGTCCCTCCGGCAGGAGGCTCTCCGCCCCATGGGAGAACGGGATATGCCCGAGGTCGTGACAGAGTGCTCCGAGTCGTACGACCTGCCTCCAGTATCTGTGCTTGTCATCGTGGGGATCGGCGGTGATGAAGATGTCGGTCAAGCGGCCCGTGCTGCGGCGGTTCTCGATCCGCGTGATCACGTCGAAGACGCGTCCGGCGAGCTCCATGACGCCAAGACAGTGCTCGAATCGCTTGTGCGTCGCGCCGGGGTAGACCAGCCACGTCAGAGCAAGTTGGTGGATATGACGTAGCCTCTGAAATGGTCGCGAATCGATCACGCGGCGCTCATCGGCACTCACCACGATGAACGTATGAACCGGAT
Organism: Thermoanaerobaculia bacterium; assembly: GCA_049298815.1. Taxonomy (GTDB): domain Bacteria; phylum Acidobacteriota; class Thermoanaerobaculia; order Gp7-AA8; family Gp7-AA8; genus JBAQWH01. The sequence continues at coordinate 14,565 of JBAQWH010000234.1, forward strand.
CGCGGAACTCGTGCAGCTCCTTCGCCATCGGATTCAGTATGCCACCGGGTGCCGTGGAGAGGTGCGTTTCTACGCGGCGTAGAGGCCAGCGCTTTGAGAGAATGCAACCCGATGCGAATTCCGTACGTCATCGATAATCAGACTGCCGTTCTCCGCGACGTCCTGCGTGAGGTCCTCCAGACCCACGGTGGAAAGTCACTCGACGTGGCCACGGCGTACTTCACCGTCGGTGGCTTCGCGCTCCTTCACGACAAGCTCCGCGGTGTCGGCAGCTTCCGCCTCCTCCTCGGAGCCGAGCCGCACGGGGGCGAGCAGCTCGGCCTCCGACCGGATGCCGACGTCACGCGAGGGCTGCTGCGGCGCGACCTCGAACGGCTGCCGTTCGATGAGGCGACGCTTCGGTCCGTCGAGGATCTCATCGCCTGGCTACGGCGCGAGCACGTGCGCGTCCGGCTGCACGATCAGGGATTCCTTCATGCGAAGGCGTGGCTCTTCTACTCGGATCGACCCGGTCAGCAGAGGCTCTTCGACCGGTTCCGTCCCATTCTCGCGGTGGTCGGCTCGTCCAATTTCACGATTCCAGGCCTCACCTCCAACCGCGAGCTGAATCTCGCGCACAAGATTCTTCTCGACGAGGAGGAAGCGGCCGATGCCGCCGCCGCGCAGGCCGTCGAATGGCTGAGCGACACGCACGCCAGCGAGGCGATCACGCCGCAGAACAGGCAGCTCCTGAAAAGCGAGGTCGGCGCACGCGCGATCATCGATCTCGAGCGGTGGTACCAGGACCAGTGGGACGACGCGCGCGACTTCAAGGACGCGCTGATCGCGATCCTCGACGCTTCGAAATTTGGCCAGACGGAGTACACCCCCTGGCAGGTGTACATGAAGGCGCTCTTCGAATACTTCCGCGACGATCTCGATGACGAGGGGAACGCCGGCACCCGATCCGTGATCGACCTCGCGGAGTTTCAGGAGGACGCGGTGAGGAAGGCACGGCGCATCCTCGGCCGCTACGACGGCGTGATGATCGCCGACTCCGTCGGCCTCGGAAAGACCTGGATCGGAAAGAAGCTGCTCGAGGATTTCGCGTACCACATGCGCCAGAAAGCGATCGTGGTCTGTCCCGCGGCTCTGCGCGAGATGTGGCAAGGAGAACTTCGCAGCGCGTCGATCGCCGCAGCGGTGCTCTCGCACGAGGAGATGGGCCGGGAGGAGTTCGACTGGAGACTCTGGGCCGACGCGGACTTCCTCGTCGTAGACGAATCGCACAACTTCCGGAATCCGAACGCTCAACGGTATGACGCGCTCTCGTCGATCGTCTCGGGAAACGGCGGCAAAGGCGCTGCGGGTGCTCGAAAGAAGGTCGTTCTTTTGACGGCAACGCCGGTGAGCAACACGGTCTTCGATCTCTTCAACCAGCTTCAGCTGATCACGCAGGGGGACCGCAGCTTTTTCGCCGCGGCCGGCATCGCGGACGTCTACAAACTCTTCCTCGCTGCGCGGCGTGACCCGAACGGTCCGGCCCTCTACAACCTCCTCGAGGAGATCGTGATCCGGAGAACGCGGCCGTTCATCCGAAAGGCCTATCCCGATGCGACGATCCGAGGCGAGAAGATCCGCTTCCCCGATCGGAAGCTGAAGACCATTCGCTACGATCTCGAGGAGACGTACGCCGGCCTCTACGAGGAGATCGTCGAAGGGGTCGATTCGCTTCGACTCGCCCCTTATCACCTCGAGGCCTATCGGAAGACGAAAGGCGACGACTTCGAAGAAGGACGCGAGCAGGCCCTCGTCGGAATCTTCAAGAGCCGGTATCTGAAACGGCTGGAGTCGAGCGTGGAGGCGTTCCGCATCAGTGTCCGCCGCGCGCTGCAGTTCCTCGAGACATTTGAGTCCTACATCCTCGACGGTCGAATCCTCAAGAGCACCGACTTCCAGAAAGCTTTGCGCTTCGTCGATCGTGAATCGGATGACGACGACGGGACGTTCCGCTCGCTCGCCGAGGAGATGGAATCTACGGATGAGATCCGCGAGCTACTCGATGCGATGGAAACGGTCGATCCAGCGCACTACGACCTGCGGCGGCTTCATGAAGACGTCCGCCGCGACGTCGACGTGCTGAAGACGATTCATGACCGGATCCGCGGCATCAAACCGGCCGACGACCTCAAACTTCAGGCGCTGAAAGAGCTGCTGCGCGGGCCGCTTCGTGGCAAGAAGCTGCTGATCTTCACTTACTACCGCGACACCGCGCGCTATCTCTTTTCGCAGCTAGGTTCACCCGACACGCCCGCGGCAAAGGCTTTCCTCGAAGAGCTCGGGCACGTCACGATTCGCAGGCTCGACAGCGGTGCAGACGCGAAGGACCGCGTGCGAACGGTGCAGCATTTCGCGCCGCACGCAAACGGCAGGGACGATCTTGTCGGGTCAGACGAGGAGATCGACATCCTCATCTCCACAGACGTGCTGGCCGAGGGGCAGAACCTGCAGGACTGCGGACACCTGCTCAACTACGACCTGCACTGGAACCCGACGCGCATGGTGCAGCGTGCGGGCCGGATCGACCGAATCGGAACTGCGTTCGACGTTCTCTGGATCAACAACATGTTTCCCGACGCTGGGCTCGAGCGACTCCTCCGCCTCGTCGAGTCGCTGTCGCGTCGCATCGAGGACATCGACCGGCTCGGCCTCCTCGACTCGAGCGTGCTCGGTGAAACGGTGCACCCGCGGAACTTCAACACGCTTCGGCGCATTCGAGACGAGGACGACAGCGTCATCGAAGACGAGGAGCAGCAGACCGAGCTCGTGAGTCACGAGTACCTGCAGCAGCAAGTGCGGCAGTTGCTCAAAGCCGGCGGCGAGGCAATGCTGTCATCACTCCCAGACGGCATCCATTCCGGGCTCATGCGCGAGCGGGCCAAAGGCGTCTTCTTCTATTTCCAGGCGGGTGAAGAAGGCAATCGGCAGCACTTCTGGCGGTACGTCGACCTGCGCGACGACAGCGTGGTCGACAACCGATACGTGATTGCGAATTTGATTGCCTGCAAGCCTGAGACGCCGCGCGCGGTCGACACCGAGCTATGGTCCGGCGTCTTCGGGCTCCAGGAGCGAGCAATCAGTTCAATCGTCGAGTCTTCGCAACAGCAGGCTGCCGCTCAGGTCGCGCCGAGGACTCTCGACCGAATCCAACAGACTGTCGCGGCGATCATTCAGCAGGCACTGAATCGTCCTGACGTCGATCGGGCCGACGCTGTCGAGTCGATCCGTTTCCTGAGCCGCCCCGCGATGCGCGTGCAGATCAGGAAGCTCCGCGAACTGGAGCGGGAATACCGGACGACAGGCGATCTGGCGGCGTTGCTCGCTGGTGTGCGGACGCTTCGCGACACCACGGGCGGTGCGGAGAGCACGACCACACACGTGCAGCGACTGAAGCGCGAAGACCTGAGATTGATCTGCTTCGACTTCGTGTCGTCGTAAGTGACACCGCATGCCCGAGCTGCCCGAGGTCGAGAGCTATGCGCGGTACTTCGAGCGGCATGCGCTGGGGCGGCGGATCGCGCGGGTGCGCGTTCTCGACGAGCGGATCCTGGCCACGCGCCGCGAGGTTCTCGTTCGCACCTTGCGCGGGCGAACCTTCGAGCGGGTGCGGCGGCACGGGAAGCATCTCTTCGCGGCGGCCGGCGATCGGTGGCTGCGGCTTCACTTCGGGATGAGCGGCGACCTCACCGCGTGGGACGGCCACGGGCCGGTACCGCGGTTTGCGCGCGTCGTCTTCGACTTCGACGACGGCAGCCATCTCGCCTTCGAGGACATGCGGCTCTTCGGCGTCGTCGAGCTGGTGAAGGATCCGGACCTCTTCGTCCGCGAGCGCGGACTCGGGCCGGATCCGCTCGACGCTTCTTTCGACCTTCGTGCGTTCCGCGCGCTACTCGCCGGGCGCCGCGGCGCGATCAAGTCGCTCCTGATGACGCAGGAGGCGATCGCCGGGATCGGCAACCTCTACGCCGATGAGATGCTCTACCAGACCGGCATCCATCCTCGGCGATCGGTCGATACGCTCTCCCCTGCCGAAGCGGCGGCGCTGTTCCGTGCGATGAAGCGCGTGCTGCGCGGGGCGGTGAAGCGCCGCGTGGCGGGTCGTGACGATCCGGCGCGATGGCTGATCGATCATCGCGAAGAGGACGCGCCGTGTCCGATTTGCGGCGGGACGATCCGGCGGACGGTCGTGTTCGGGCGGACGACGTATTTTTGCGGGAAGCATCAGGGGTGAGCCCTCGGTTCCTCGGGGTTTCTCGGAGTGTGCGGCGTCGGTTGGCGGGACGCGTGTTTTTGAGGATGCGGTAACAAAGCGGCGCCTGCGGGCGCCGCACTCCAAATTGCAGAGGTGAACGATGGAGATGACGGTCGTACGCGATCTCTATTTGCACATGGAGTGGGCCGATGCGCGGGTGTGGGGTGCGGTGCTCGCGCTTCCGGCGGACGCGGCGGAGGATGAGGCGCTGCAGCGGGCGTTGCTGCACATCCACACAGTGCAGCGGGCGTTTCTCTCGATCTGGCGCGGCGAGGAGCCGGCGTTCCGCAAGCGATCGGACTTTGCGTCGCTCCACGAGATGGCGGTCTGGGCGCGGGAGGGACATGCGCTCCTGCAGGCGCATCTCGCGTCGGTGTCGGGCGACGACTCGGGGCGCGACATGCTGCTGCCGTGGGCCGCGCTGATCAGCAAGGTCCTCGGGCGCGAGCCGGCGCCGTCGACGTTCGCCGACACGATCCTCCAGGTCCCCATGCACAGCACGTATCACCGCGGCCAGGCGAATGCGCGGATCCGCGCGCTCGGCGGTGAGCCGCCGCTGGTCGACTACATTGCATGGGTGTGGGGCGGGAGGGGGCAACCGAAGTGGGAAGTGTGAAGTGTGA
>JBAQWH010000235.1:0-7674 GCA_049298815.1 Thermoanaerobaculia bacterium
GGGCCGGCGCCGCAGGCTCCTCGAGCTCGAGGGGCGCGGACTCGACGGCCGGCGGTGCGGTCTGCACCGGAGTGTCGGCCGCGCCGTCCCTTCTGTTCTTCGCCTTCTTTCTGATCTTGACCAGATCAACCATGAGCCTGCTCCATGTGGTGGTCCCGCGCTGCGGCCGCGATGCGCGCCGGCTCGATCCGGGGGGAGTCCTCGCCGAACGCGTCGAGCAGCGCGGTCGTGGCGAGCGTGTTGATGAGGCGCGGGATCCCGCCGCTGAGCGCGTGAATCCGCGCCATTGCGTCCGCGCTGAACGGGTTGCGGGCACCGCCGGCGACGCGGATGCGGTGCTGAATGTACTCGACCGTCTCCGGCAGCGACAGCGGGCCGAGGGAGCACTGCATGCCGATCCTCTGACGGAGCGGCGCGTAGTGCAGGCGGTCGAGCCGCGTCCGCAGCTCGGGCTGTCCGATCAGGACGACCGACAGCAGGTTCTGGTCGTCGAGCTGAAAGTTCGTCAGCAGGCGGATCTCGTCGAACGTCGCCTTCGTCGGAATGAGCTGCGCCTCGTCGATCATGAGCACCGGCTCGCGTCGCTCTTCATACAGTTCGAAGAGGCGGGTGTGAATCTGATCGAGGAGGTCGTTGCGGTAGCGGGCCGGCTGGATCGAGAGCCCGGAGGCGATCGAGCGCAGCAGCTGCATCGGCGTCATCCGCGGGTTGATGAGGAGGATGACCGGCCGCGAGTCGCCGATCCGGTCGATCAGCGCACGGGAGAGGGTCGTCTTGCCCGACCCGATGTCGCCGACGAGGAGTGCGAGGTCCTTCTCCTCGATCGCGTACTCGAGCCGCGCGAGCGCCTCGCGGTGCTGCTCGCTCTCGTACAGGAAGCTCGGGTCGGGAGTCCTGCCGAACGGCTTCACGGAGAAGCCGAAGAACTCTTCAAACATGCGCCCGCCGCAGCCGAGGTCCGTTCATGGTCCGTTCAGTGCACCGCCGCGCGATTTTCGCGGGCCCGGCCACCGAAGTGGTCGATGAGAGAGCCGGCGTCGACGACCAGGATGATCTCGCTGTCGCCGATCTCGGTCGCTCCGGCGACTCCGGGCACCGACTTCAGGCGCTCGCCGATCGACTTGATCACGATCTCCTGCTGTCGCACGAGTGCGTCGACCAGCACGCCGACGATGCGGTCGCCGGCGCGGGTAACGACGACGAACCACTTCGTATCCGGCCCCTCGTCGTGCGTCTCGGCGTGGCCGAACGCGTCCGCAAGGCGAAGCAGCGGGATCGTCGACTCGCGGAGTGTGAACACCTCGCGGCGCTCGACCGTCCGGATGTCACGCGAGTAGATCCGCAGCGACTCGTCGACCGAGGTCAGCGGGATCGCGAACTTCTCGCCCGAGGCCTCTACGATGAGGGCCTGGAGGATCGCGAGCGTGATCGGGAGCGAGATGCGGAACGTGGTCCCCTCACCGAGCTGCGAGATCACCTCGATGGTGCCTTTGAGGTCGTGGATGTTCTTCTTGACGACGTCGAGCCCGACGCCGCGTCCGGAGATCTCGCTCACCGACGCCGCCGTCGAGAAGCCGGCGGTGAACATCAGCTCCTGCGCGCGCTGCGCGTCGATCGCTTCCTTGTCGGACATGAGGCCGCGGCTGATCGCCACGCGCCGGATCGTCTCCACGTCGATTCCCCGCCCGTCGTCGCGGAGGTCGAGGACGACCGAGTTCCCCTGCTGGTAGGCATTGATCGTGATCCGTCCCACCGCCGGCTTCCCTGCCGCACGACGCTCCTCCGCCGACTCGATGCCGTGATCGAGCGCGTTGCGGATGATGTGCATCAGCGGGTCTGTCAGCTCCTCGATCATCATCTTGTCGAGCTCTGTGTCCTCGCCGCGGAAGACCAGCTCGATCTCTTTCCCGAGCTCGCGGGCAACCTTGCGGACCGTCCGCGAGAGCTTCGAGTAGATCTGCCCGATCGGGACCATCCGGATCTCGATCACCGACTTCTGCAGCTCGTTGAGCTTGCGGTCGAGATTGCGCGAGATCTTCCCCAGCTCGTGAGACGCCATGCGCGCCTGCTGCTGGCTGAGCGCACGTGTGAGCGTCTCGAGCTGCGTCTTCTCGATGATCAGCTCGCCGACGATGTTCATCACGTGGTCGAGCTTCCCGATGTCGACCCGCACCGTCTGCGACAGCGACCGGAGCGACATCTCGTCCTCGACGGCCGGCTCGGCCGCGAGCGCGGCGTCGTGCGGGTCGGCCACCACCGGCTCGAGGGCGGCCTTGCGCAGCGAGCTGACGACCGCCTCCGGCGCGAGAACCTGCACGGCCGGCTCGTTGAGCGTCGAGCCGTAGAGCAGACGGAATGCGATGCCGCTCGACCCGCCGGACGGAATCGCGGGCAGCGTCGAAATCACCTCGCCCGCCTCCGACAGCGAGCCGGTCAGGGCACGCAGCCTCTCGTCGAAATCGGCGAAGTCGAACGTCACCTCGACCGACAGGATGTGCTTGCTGGAACGGACGTTCTCCAGGAGCCGGTGCTCCTCGTACTCGGTCAGCGACTTCCGCGTGTGCTCGTCGAGCGTCAGCTCGGCGAACGGGTCGCCATGCTTCTGCTGCGGCTGGTTCGTGATGATCTGATGGATGCGCCGCGTGAGCGCCGTGACGTCGACGAGCGCGCCGAGCGACGGGTCGTTGATCGCGATGACCAGACGGTTCAGGCTGTCGACCGAGTCGTAGAGCAGGTCGATGAGGTCCTTGGTGATCTCGATCTTCCCCATCCGAAGCTTGTCGAGCATGTCCTCGAGGCGGTGGGAAAGCTCGGAAATGTCCGCGAAACCAAGCATTCCGGCCAGACCCTTGAGCGAGTGGACCTCTCGAAAGATCTTGTTGATGACTTCCGGCCGGACGTTCTTTCCCTGCGACTCGAACTCCACGAGGTCGCGGGAAAGGGTGTCGAGGAGCTCCTCGGCCTCGCTGGTGAATTCCTCGCGTGCGCGATCGTCTTCTTTTGCCATTGGTGGGGCCTGGGCGCTTCGATTCGACATAGTAACGCATGGGTTCGCGGAGTCCCTCGGTCCCTGTTCCTGGGTCCCTCGGTCCCTGAGTTCCTCGGGGTTCCTCGGGGTTCCTCGGGTTCCTCGGATGCGCGGGGCCATCTGGTGCCTGAGAAGACGGCGCACTCCGCCGCACTGAACCCGAGGTCATCGTGACGTATCCCCGAGGAACCCGAGGAACCCGAGGAACCGAGGAACCCCGAGGAACCCGAGGAGCCGAGGGACTCAGGGAAGAAAGGAGGGACCCGGCGGCCTAGGCGACGCGCAGCAGCCGGCGGAGCTTCTCGACCAGCTCTCCCGCCTCGAACGGCTTGACCAGATACTCCTCGGCACCGAGGGCAGCTGCCCGGCGCCGGTCTTCCTCACTCGATTCGGTCGAGATCACCATGATCGGGATCGCGCGGTAAACCGGGTGGTTCTTGAGGAAGCTGACGAGCTCGAGCCCGTTGATGTCGGGCATGTTGATGTCGGTGAGGATCGCGTCGAACCGGTGGTGGGGCAGCGTCTTGAGCGCCTCGAACCCGCTCCCGGCCTCTACGATGTCGAGCTCGAACGTCTCGGTCCCGCTCTCGATCACCGTCGTCAGATACGCCCGCATCGACGGTGAGTCTTCGACCACCAGAATCTTCATGACTCCCGCTCCCGCCCCGCCCGTTCTGATGCGAAGACTGCACTGCCCAGCGCGTAGCCCGCCTGGGAAAGGAAGATCTCGAGTCCTGTCATGCTGTCGATCGGCGCGCGGTGCTCCGCGTTGTCGCCGTACAGAATACCAATCACACGGCCATTCTGAGTGATCGGCAGAGCGATGACCTCCGTCGGGAGGTTGCCGCCGAACCGCTCGATCAACTGAACGTTGACGGCGGTCTTGCGGATCTTCCCGCGATGCGCCTCGCCGGACGAGACGACGTCGGCGAGAACCGACGGCGCGCTGACCGGAATCGTCATCTGCCGGACCTGGGCGTCGATCCCCGGGCCGAAGCCGCCGAGGCCGATGAACTCGCTCTGCCTTACGAGGAAGAGCCCGCCGCGGTCGACGTACTCCGCAGCCAGCCGGAGGATGGTGGCCGCAACCTCTCCGATGTTGTTCGGATCCGAGAGCTCGTTGATCAGTTGCCGCAGCACCGCGAACGAGCGGTCGACGCTCTCGTGACTCGCAGACTCGTAGAACTTCCGCCCCGCGTCCGCGCCCCCGCCGGTGGCATCCTCCCACTGCTGGAACGCACGCTCGGCAAAGAGGACGAGCTCGTCTGCGAACATCGCGAGCTCTTCCTCGACGAGCCCCGGCTGCATCCGCGCGGGAGTCGGCTTGGTGAGATAGAGGTCGGCGCCGCCGCGGAGAAGCTCGTGCCGGCGGCGGAGGTCCGCGTCCTCGTCGATCACGACGACCGGGAGTCGCGGGTTCTTCCGTTTGAGCTGATGGAGCAGCCTTACCGACGCGCTCTCGTCCTCGGTCAGCTCGAGGAAGGTCACGAAGAAGCTGCTGGACCGGAAGAGCTCGGTCATCGCACCGCGAACGTCGTCGAGCGACCCGTACTGGAAGATCTTCACCGAACGCTTCGTGAACGCGCGCCTCGCGGCGACCCGAACCATCGGGTTCCGCTCGTAGAGCACGACGTTGCGGTAGACGGCGTCCGGCGATTCGACGTCGAAGAGGCCGCCCGAAACGCGGAACTGCGAGCCCCGCTTGATCGGTCGGGGCGGAGCGGGCACCGTCAGCGGCTCATCGACGGTCGGCTCGGGAGCGGGAGGCTCCGCGACAGGAACCTCGAGAGACTCCGGCGACGGTGCCATAGCCGGATCCAGGTCGCTGCCGAGGTCGACCGGGAGATCGGCGAACGGCGCGTCGGGCTCCTCGATGGCGGCGAACGGCTCGTCGCGCGCAGGGAACGGCACCACGTTGTCCGCCCCGGCCGTGACCGGCATCTGCAGGTGGTCGAACAGGTTTCCGTCGAGGTCCACCAGCGGCTCGGGCGCGGACGCAAGCCCGGTCTCGAACGGCACGTCGAGCCCGACGCCGCTGTCTGCCGGCTCGTACGACCGCTCCTCACCCAGTCCGAGAGGAAGGGTTGCAGGGGGCGTCTCGGCGCCTGTCGCGCCACGCAACAGCGCTTTCCCCGCCTTGAGCGATTCCTCGAGTCCGCGCAGCGGCTTGAGCTTCTCCCCTTCTGCGGTCCCGAGCAGCTTGTTCGGCGGCAGTCCGCCATCCTTGAACAGCTGGTCCGGCTCGTACTCGATGTCGAGCGGCGTCATCGAGTCGCTGAGAATGAAGTTGAATTCTCCTTCGCGGCTGTTCAGCAGCGGCGTGACCACGCCGGCGATCCGGCGGCGGACCGCCTCGCCCAGCTCCTCGGTCGACATCAGGTTCAGCTCGAGCACGGCCGAGCCGAAGGGGATCCCGCTCTCCTCCATCTGACGGAGCACCTTCGAGTGATCGCCCATCGCAACCCCCTCGGCCTGGAGGAAGCTGACGAGGTCCGGCAGGTCGGGTGTCGCCGCGTTGACGACGAGCCCCTGCCGGAACAGGACGGTGTGGCGACCCACGCTGTCGATGATCTCGAGCACGCCGGTGCGGCGGCTCAGGTAGACGATCTGGATGATGTCGGTGAGGGAGAGATCCTCCAGCCGGCCGAGGAGACTCATCGGTCCCTCTCCCGTCGGGAGACGGCAGGGTCACAGGCTGGGAAGGTGGAGTCGACGTTGCGCATCCGGTCTCGCTCGGCAGCGCGGCCCGGCTGCGGGGTCCTACGTGCCGGCGAGATTGTACCGTTTCAAAATGCCGTCGAGGATTCCGTTGATGAACTGCGACGATTTCTGAGTGCCGTACCTCTTGGCGATCTCGATCGCCTCGTCGATGATCACCAGCTTTGGCGTGTCGTTCTCGTGGAGGAACTCGTAGACCGACATCCGGATGATGTTCCGGTCGACCGCCGCCATCCGCGACAGCCTCCAGTTCTCGGCCTGGTCCTGGATCATCTCGTCGATCGACGCGAGGTGCTCGACCGTACCGCGGAAGATCTTCGTCGCGAAGTCGCGCGTGTTCGACTTCGACTTCTGCAGCTCCTCGAACGTGGCGATGATCGCGTCGGGAGAATTCCCCGACAGGTCGTGCTGAAAGAGCATCTGCAGCGCCAGCTCTCGCGCTTTACGGCGGGCACCCATTTCTAACGTTCTCCTGTGCGAAGCGCACGCCACAAGTTGGCCATCTCGATGGCCGCCAGGGCCGCCTCCCACCCTTTGTTCGACGTCCCCGGTGACGACCTCTGGACCGCCTGCTCGTAAGTGTTGCAGGTGATGACACCGAAGGCCACAGGCAGCCGCGCATCGACCGCCAGACGGGAGAGCTCGTTGGTCACCTGCGCGGAGATGAAGTCGAAGTGCGGCGTGTCGCCGCGGATCAGGCAGCCGAGCGTGATGATCGCATCGAGGCCGGCGCCCTCGATCAGCCGAGCGACCGCAGTCGGGATCTCGAACGCCCCCGGGACGCGGATCAGCGAAACCGCTTCATCGGGGGCTCCATGCCGCGTCAGGCACTCGAGCGCGCCGTCGAGCAGCCCCGACACGATCTCGTCGTTGAACCGGCTCGCGACGATCGCCAGATGCAGCTCGTCAGCCCGGAAATCTCCCTCGAAAGAACGCGGCATAGGGCGGCGGATTATAGACGAGTGATGCGTGCGCGGACGGTGTCACGGGAGCGCAGCACCGATGGCACCGCTTTGTCACCGGCCGATCCGAGAGCGGCCCCGTCGCGGCGCACATCGAGCCCAGTTTGCCTTACTTCGCGGCCGCGGCAGTCACGACCGGGGGCGAGCTTCGCTCGGCGTCGGTCGCGTAGAACCCGAGGATCCCGTCGTAGATCGCGTCGGCGAGCTGCTGGCGGTACTTCTGCGTCAGGATGAGCTCGCGATCCTTCCGGTTTCCGAGGTTGCAGACCTCGAGGAGCATCCGGGTCGGGACCTGGTTGTGGCGAATCACGGCGGGGACCCACTCGCGGCCGCTCCTGACGACGTTGTCACGGACCGGCGAGAAGGGATGGACCTTGAGGCCCGAGCTGCGGAACGACTCGATGATCGCCTCGGCCAGGTTGCGCGAAAGCCCCTCGGCCACGAGCGCCTCGTCCGCGGTCTGACGCACCCGCGGCCGCTCCCGAACCTCGGCCCGAGCGAGGTAGATGCGTCCCGACTTTTCGAATGCCCCTTCGACGAAGTCCGCCCCGGGGATGTACGCCATCGCGCCGCGGAGGGACGGGTGCAGCGAGTCGGCGTGGAGCGAGATGAAGACCACCTTCTCCTTCTGCGCCCCCTCTGCGATCGCCTTCCGGAAGATCGAGTTCGCCAGGTACCAGCGGAGGTTCACCCCGACGACGGCGTCGTCGAGCTTGTACTTCGGCGTCGTCAGGACGTGGTGGTCGTTTGCGTTCTTCAGCACGTCGGAGTCGGAGACTGTGAAGCCATGTTTCGCCGATTTCGTCGTGACCGAGACCTGCGCACCGCTCTTCTTCTCGAGCAGCCGCTTGAGCCGGAGAGCCACGTCATAGACGTAGGTCGACTCGCGCACGTCGTCGTGCTCGGTGCCGACGTCGCGGCCGCCATGTCCCGGATCGAGGATCACGTGCACGCCGGTGAGCCCCT
>JBAQWH010000236.1:0-4313 GCA_049298815.1 Thermoanaerobaculia bacterium
GGCCACGCCGACCTCACCGGCCGCGGGATCGGCGGCAACGACGGAGAAGGTCGCGACCTCGGGCGGCGCGGCCACCGCGAACAGAGAGGTGAAGACGCAGAGAACGACCGCGGCCAGCTGTTTCATCGATACTTCCCCCGATGGAATCGTATCGCAGCCACCACGCTCGAGAAGGGGCGCAGCGCTTGGCTCCCACCTCCCGACCCGGCACAGAACCTCGGGATCCTTCGCCGTCCTCAGCCCCTGGCGGGGCATCGGCGGCTCAGGATGACACTCTCGAGAAGCTCGCGCCGCGCGGATCAACGCGAACGCCGCCCTCGCGGGCGGCGTTCTGATGGACAGCGGGTCGTAACGAACGATCAGTCGCTCTGCTTCGGCTGCTTCTCGTTCTTGAAGTTGGCGGCGATGAAGTCGCGGTTCATTCTCGCGATGAAGTCGATCGAGATCTCCTTCGGGCAGACCGCCTCGCACTCGCGGAACATCGTGCAGCCGCCGAAGTGCTCTTCCATTACCTCGACCATCCGCACCGCGCGCTGGTAGCGCTCCGGCTGGCCCTGCGGGAGCAGGCCGAGGTGCGAGATCTTGGCGGCGGTGAAGAGGTGGCCGGCGCCGTTCGGGCACTGGGCTACGCAGGCACCGCACTGGATGCAGGCGGCCGCGTCCATCGAGAGCTCCTGCACCGGCTTCGGCACCGGGATGGTGTTCGCCTCGATCGCGCTGCCGGTGTTGACCGAGATGAAGCCGCCGGCCTGGATGATCTTGTCGAGCGGGCTGCGGTCGACGATGAGGTCCTTGATGATCGGGAACGCGCGCGAGCGCCACGGCTCGACGACGACCTCGTCGCCGTCCTGGAAGTGGCGCATGTGCAGCTGGCAGGTCGCCGTGCCCCCCATCGGGCCGTGCGCGGTGCCGTTGATCATCAGGCCGCACGAGCCGCAGATGCCTTCGCGGCAGTCGTGCTCGAAGTGGATCGGCTCTTCGTTCTTTTCGGTCAGCCGCTCGTTCACGACGTCGAGCATCTCGAGGAACGATGCGTCGGGGCTGATGTCTTCGGCCTTGTACGTGACGAAGCGGCCTTCCGACTGTCTCGACTTCTGTCTCCAGACGTGTAGTGTCAGATTCATTCGTTCCACCTATGACGTCACTTGTAGCTGCGGGTCGCCAGCTTCACTTCTTCGTAGACCAGCGGCTCCTTGTGGAGGACCGGCTCGGCGTTGTCGCCCTTGTGCTCCCACGCGGAGACGAACAGGTAGTCGTCGTCGTTGCGCTGGGCTTCCCCTTCGGGCGTCTGGTACTCGGTGCGGAAGTGGCCGCCCGCCGACTCGTCGCGGTTGAGTGCGTCGATGCACATCAGCTCGCCCAGCTCGAAGAAGTCGGCGACGCGGAGCGCCTTCTCGAGCGCCTGGTTCGGCTCTTCGCTCTCGCCGGTGACGCGGACGTCGCGCCAGTACTGCGCCTTGAGGTCGCGAATCTGCTGGATCGCCTTCGTCAGCCCTTCGCGGGTCCGAGCCATGCCGCACTCGTTCCACATGATCAGGCCGAGCTCCTTGTGGTACGAGTCGACGCTGCGCGTCCCCTTCGCGTTCACGAGCTTCGAGATCCGCTCGCGGACCTCCTTCTCGGTCTGTGCGAACGCGGCGTTCTTCGGGTCGACCTTCTTGCCGAACTGCGAGGCGAGATAGTCGCCGATGGTGACCGGGAGGACGAAGTAGCCGTCCGCGAGCCCCTGCATGAGCGCGGAGGCGCCGAGGCGGTTCGCGCCGTGGTCGGAGAAGTTCGCCTCGCCGATCACGTAGAGGCCGGGGATGTTCGACATGAGGTTGTAGTCGACCCAGAGCCCGCCCATCGAGTAGTGCGGGGCCGGGTAGATGCGCATCGGCTGGTGGTACGGATCCTCGGCGGTGATGTCGTGGTACATCTCGAAGAGGTTTCCGTAGCGCTCTTCGATGACGTTCCGGCCGAGGCGCTGGATGGCGTCGGCAAAGTCGAGGTAGACGCCGCGGCCGGAGGTGCCGATCCCGCGCCCCTCGTCGCAGACTTCCTTCGCGGCGCGCGAAGAGATGTCGCGCGGGGCGAGGTTGCCGTAGCTCGGGTACTTCCGCTCGAGGTAGTAGTCGCGCTCGGCCTCGGGGATGTCGTTCGGCGCGCGCTTCTCGCCGACCGCCTTCGGCACCCAGATCCGGCCGTCGTTGCGGAGCGACTCGGACATGAGCGTGAGCTTCGACTGGAAGTCGCCGCTCTGCGGGATGCAGGTCGGGTGGATCTGCGTGTAGCAGGGGTTGGCGAACAGGGCGCCCCGCTTGTGCGCGCGCCAGATCGCGGTGGTGTTCGACGCCTTCGCGTTGGTCGACAGGTAGAAGACGTTGACGTAGCCGCCGGTGCCGAGGACGACGGCGTCGGCCGCGTGCGTCTCGATCGCGCCGGTGACCATGTTGCGGGTCACGATGCCTTTGGCGTGGCCGTCGACGACGACGACGTCGAGGACGTCGTGGCGGTTGTACATCTGGACGCGGCCGAGGCCGACCTGCCTCTCGAGCGCCTGGAAGGCGCCGAGGAGGAGCTGCTGGCCCGTCTGTCCGCGGGCGTAGAAGGTGCGGGAGACCTGGACGCCGCCGAACGAGCGGTTGTCGAGGGTTCCGCCGTACTCACGTGCGAACGGGACGCCCTGCGCGACCGCCTGGTCGATGATGTTGACCGACAGCTCGGCGAGACGGTAGACGTTCGCTTCGCGGGCGCGGTAGTCGCCGCCCTTGATCGTGTCGTAGAAGAGGCGGTAGATCGAGTCGCCGTCGTTCTGGTAGTTCTTCGCGGCGTTGATGCCGCCCTGCGCGGCGATCGAGTGCGCGCGACGCGGCGAGTCGTGGTAGACGAAGCACTTGACGTTGTAGCCGAGCTCTCCGAGGGTCGCTGCGGCGGCGCCACCCGCGAGCCCCGCACCGACGACGATGATGTCGTACTTGCGGCGGTTCGCCGGGTTGACCAGCTTGTAGGTCGCCTTGGCTTTGGACCACTTGTTGGCGATGGGGCCGGGAGGAGTCTTGCTGTCGAATTGCATCGGTTCCTACCTCACGATTCCCGTCAGCACGGCGAGCGGGAACGAGACGTTGCCGAGCGTGATGATCAGTGCGAAGGTCGCTGCGAAGTACGTCCGCCACGCGTTGAAGCGCTCGTGGTTGAGGCCGAGAGAGTTGAACATGCTCCAGACCCCGTGGAACAGGTGCAGCCCGAGCGCGAGGTTCGCGACGATGTAGATGGCCGCCACCCACGGCACCTGGAATCCCGCCACCACGTTCGCGTACGGGTTCTCCGCGTTGAACGACGGATGCGCCTGGCCGGTCGTGAGGTGGAGGATGTGGAAGACGATGAAGAGCAGGACGATGACCCCGCCCCACCGCATCGTCCGCACCGCGTAGTCCGCGGCCTCGAAGTCACGCCGGCGGTACTTCTCGGTGCCGCGCGCCGCCCAGGCGAGCTGGGTGAGCTGCCAGGCGGACCAGACGTGGAGCCCCGCCATGACGAGGAGCACGACCCGCGCGATCCAGAGCACCCCGTTCTCGGGGACCGCCGGTGCACCGACGTTGCGCAGGAAGTGCGCGTACTCGTTGAAGTGCTCGGCCCCGAGGTACATCTTCAGGTTGCCGATCATGTGCACAAAGACGAAGCCGAAGAGGATCAGGCCTGATACGGCCATGACCGCCTTCTTGCCGATGGTCGAGCGGTAGAAATTCCCGAACCACGTCATTCGGAGCTCACCTCGCATTGGGGTGGTGAAACGCGGGAAGGACTGAGACTCACTGGTGATGCGCATGGATGCGCCATTGGGCCGACATGATATCGAGCAAGGTGACGGATGCAATAGTGACGGTCCGCACGTTCGCACGTCTGGGATGTGAGCGGCGTCGCAGCAGCCGGTACTTCACCGCTTCGCGATCTCGCGCAGCAGAGCGTCGCGGACCCGCTTTCCCGTCCCCTCGATCTCGCACGGGAAGAAGTCCGCGTACGCTCGCGCCATGTAGTCGGTGGTCGCGACACGGACCTTCGCTTCGAGGGATACGTGACCGCTTCCGGACTGAAGTCCGGAAGCCGCGGACTGAAGTCCGCGCTCCGGGAGCGAGGCGTAGGCGCGCGAGTCGCCTTCCCGGCCGCGCGCCTCGCGGAGAAGGCGCTGCAGCTCCTCCCCGCTCATCGTGCAGACGACGATCTCGTTGTCGTACGGCATCGCCGCGGTGAGCGCCTCGAGCGTGAGGACGCCGGCATCGAGCGGACCGCGGAAGCTGCTCACGGTCGAGAGTGCAACCTCGGCCGCGGCCGTG
>JBAQWH010000237.1:0-1571 GCA_049298815.1 Thermoanaerobaculia bacterium
AGGAACTCAGGGACCGAGGGACCGAGGGACCGAGGGACTCCCGGCCCCTCCCAACCACTCCGATACAATCCTGCCACCATGCAAGTCGACATCACCCGTCAGCCGAAGCTCTCGAAAATCGACCATCTCTTCGTCCTCCTCGCCACGGGCGATCGCACGCTCGATTTCGATGCCCCGGTCGTCGAGGCCATCAACCGCGCCGTCTCCGGCGCAGGATTCGAAGGTCGCGCCGACGAGTCGATCACGATCGTCGGCGGAGCCCCGCGCAAAGTCACCCTGATCGGCCTCGGCAAGCAGGACGCGATCGGCATCCGCGCCCTCCGGACCGGGCTGCGCACCGCCGCGAAGACCGCGCGAAGACTGAAGGACGCGCGAATCGCGATCGCCTTCCCCTACACGCTCCCAGCGCACGACGCCGTCTCGACGCTGCGCATCGCCGCCGACGCCCTCGGCCACGCCGACTATCGTTACGGCCTCTTCAAGACCGGCAAGGACGACAAGCAGGTGTCGATGTCCGCGACCCTGGTCGCCCCGCAGTCGGTCGACCCGAAAACTCTGCGCTCGGTCCGCACCCAGGCGAACGCGATCGCCGAGGGCGTCGAGATCGTCCGCGACCTCGGCAACGCCCCGTGCAACGTCATGACACCAGCCCGCCTCGCCGAGCGCGCTGCCGAGGTCTCGAAGGCTCTCGGCATCAAGTGCACCATCTACGGCAAACGCGAGATCGAGCGGATGAAGATGGGCGGCCTCATCGCCGTCAACCGCGGCTCCGACCTCGACCCCCGTTTCGTCGTCATGGAGTACACCCCGCGCCGCGCGAAGAAGCACGTGGCGCTGGTCGGCAAGGGGATCACCTTCGACTCCGGCGGCATTTCGATCAAACCCTCCGAGAAGATGGAGGAGATGAAGTTCGACATGTGCGGTGCGGCGACGGTCATCGGCGCGATGCACGCCGTCGCGACCCTCCAGCTGCCCGTGAAGGTCACAGGCATCTTCGCCGCCACCGAGAACCTCCCTTCCGGCAGCGCCTACAAGCCGGGCGAGATCATCACGATGATGAGCGGCAAGACGGTCGAGGTGGTCAACACCGACGCCGAAGGACGGATGATCCTGGCGGACGCACTCCATTACGCGTGCAAACTCCACCCCGATCACCTCCTCGATTTCGCCACTCTCACGGGGGCGTGCGTCGTGGCGCTCGGAAGCGAGGCCACCGGACTTTTCTCTACCGACGACGAGCTGGCTCAGAAGTTGATTGAGGCAGGTGAACGCGTCGGCGAGCGCCTCTGGAGGCTCCCCGCCTGGGACGAGTACAAGGAGCTGATCCGCAGCGAATGGGCCGACATGAAGAACAGTGGCGGCCGCTGGGGCGGCGCCATCACCGCCGCGGTATTCCTGAAGGAGTTCGTCGATTGCCGATCGTGGGCACACCTGGACATCGCTGGAACGGCGTACGCGGAGAGCGACAACGGACGCGACCCGAAAGGAGCGACCGGAGCGGGCGTCCGCGCCACGGTCGCCTTTCTGGAATCGCTCTAGCGCTGACGATCGCCGTGCTCGTCGCCGCGTGC
>JBAQWH010000238.1:0-2132 GCA_049298815.1 Thermoanaerobaculia bacterium
TTACGACGCCTCGCCGTCCCGCTGGCCCGTGAAGTACATCCTCGATGGCACGCCGATCGAGCGCAGCGTCGCGACGATCGAACCGTACGCCGACCGGCCGGACAGCCGCGGCCAGATCAATTACTCGGAGCCGGAGATCGAAGCGATGGTGCGCGATGCTGCGAAGGGAGAGCGGCAGCTGCTCGTCCACGCGGTGGGTGACCGGACGATCGCGATGCTGTTCGACGCGATGGAGCGGGTCGGCGCCGACTGGCCAGCGCGCCGCGTCCGGCTCGAGCACGGAGACCTGACGAACCACGCGCTGGCTGCCAGGGCGCGGAAGCTGGGCGTGGTGAATGTCCAGAACCCCGCGCATTTCACGATCCCGGAAGTCATGAATCCCCGGCTCGGCCCCGCGCGCACAGCAGAGTCGATGCTCGCACGAAGCCTCATCGCCGCGGGGAACCGGTTCGCTCTCGGTTCGGACGGTCCGCTCAATCCGTACCTCAACATGTTCTTCGCCGCGATCCACCCGGTGAACCCGGCCGAGGGGCTGACGGTCGCGCAGTCGCTCGGCGCGTACACGCGGGGCGCTGCGTTCGCGGAGTACGAGGAGACGCGAAAAGGGGTGCTCCGTCCCGGGATGGCTGCCGATCTTGCGGTGCTGTCGCAGGACATCTTCGCGGTTTCGCCCGACGCGCTGCCGAGGACGACGAGCGTGCTGACGATCATCGGCGGGAAGGTTGCGCACGAGGCGAGCGAGGGCGCTGTCAAACCGGGCGCGTGACGCGGAGCGCCCCTCATCCGCCTTCGGCACCTTCTCCCCGCGCGGCGGGGAGAAGGTCATTCGAACACGCGAAGGGTCGACACGACGGGACCTCCGCGTACTCGGCGAGCGAGCTCTCCGTCAAACCGGGCGCGTGACGTCGGTCTCCCTCGCTTCGCTGCCCATCGCCGAGACGATCCGCCAGGTGCACCGGTTCATGTGCGCCCCCAGGGCGAGGAGCCCGAAGACGAGCGGCACGTAGACGATGCCGGCGGCAATCAGGATGAGCAGGTGAAGCGGCTCCCTCAGGTTGGCCGTCAGCAGGTAGGCGACCACCAGCAGCGCCTCGGCGGTCAGCAGTCCGGCGACAGCCAGGTGGAATCGCTTCTCCGCGCTCCGTGCGCGCTCGAGCGCGTTGCGTCTCAGATCGTCGATCCGTTCGGACATCGTCAGCTCCTCATTCCAAGGATCAGCATCGTGAGAAGGAAACCGTACGCCGCGGCGATGTCCGCTGCGACCAGCGCGACGATCCACTTCGGATAGCGCTTCATCTCTTCGCGTAATGTCATCGTGAGCCTCATCTTCCCTGCCGTTGGACTGTCTCTCTGAGCTGCTTCAGACCGCTCGCAAGTCGCGACTTCACCGTGCCCGTCCGAATCCCGAGCACCTCGGCCACTTCGCCGATCGTCAGTTCTTCGAGGTAGTGGAGCTCCACGACGCCGCGACACGCGGGGGAGAGCGACGTGATGCTGCTGCGGATCGCTTCGCGCATCCACGGGTCGAGAGCGGGTTCCGGCGTGCCGGCGAACGTGTCGTCGAGCTCCTCGTGGCGCAGCTCGCGGCGTTCGGCACGCGTGATCTCACGGATCGCGAGGCGCCAGGCGATCTGGAAGGCCCAGCCGCGAAATGCGCGCGGCTCGTCGAGCCACTTCAGTTTTCTGCAGACGGTCAGCAGAGCTTCCTGCGTCACGTCCTCCGCGTCCCGGTCGCGGCCCAGCGTCGCCCTCACGAACCGGAACAGCGGCATCTGGACCTCGCGAAGCACGCGGTCGAGCGCCGCCAGATCGCCGCTCTGGGCTAGAACCACCTCGCGTGCGAGCGTGCCGGCGTCCATGTTCATAGTGTAGGAGGCAGGTGCTGCGCGAAGTGTTCGGTGGGGGGCGTTTCGGGGAGTGGGCTCCTCCAGCGCGCAGAGTGAGGCGGAGCACCCCTGCTCTGAATCCCCGGGGTGGACGAGGCCGCGTAGCGGCCGACAGAATCCAGGCCCCGGCTTCAGGGCGTGTTGCTCAAGCCGGGTGGTGGATTGGCGTTTAGCGGGCGGAGCAGCGAAAGGCGAGAACGAGCGGTCGGTCGGGTGCGAGCAGCGTACGAAGTCGGTTGAGAGCCA
>JBAQWH010000239.1:0-33024 GCA_049298815.1 Thermoanaerobaculia bacterium
GACCAGCCGCTCGAGCGGCTCGCATCGTTCGAGGGCGACCTCGTCATCGACACCCTGCCTGCAGGGGCGGTGGCTCCGCTTCCCCCACGTCACGGGTTGCGCGTCGTCCGTGCGGCGTACGGTGACGACGTCCTTCCCGTGAGTGGCGACGTGTCGCTCATCGACGGCCTCGAGCTGCTGCACGCGCAGGCCGTGCGGCAGCACGAGCTCTTCATGCGCGCGTTCGGCCACGCAGTGTCATCCTGAGTGGGAGAACGGCGTCGCCGTTGCCGACGAAAATGGCGCGCGAACCCTCACTCGGCGCCTCGCCGGTGATCCTCCGTGCTCCTCTGTGTCCTCTGTGCCTCTGTGGTGAATCCGCGTTCGGTTCACCACGGAGACACAGAGAACACAGAGGGTGCACAGAGGGCGAAGCGGGAGAGACCTCGCTATTCCCCACCCGGACACCAACCCTCGGGTCATTAGTTTAGAAGCCGGCGGAGCGCCGAAGGATCCGTGCATCTGGGAGGGCGGGCTGAGGGGAGAACGCGAGCGTGCGTCCCCCTCCCGCCACTCCCAGCGCCCGCCCCTACGTCTCCTCCTCGTACATCTCCTTCAGCGAGGCCACGACGCCGGGATCGGCGAGTGTCGTCACGTCGCCCAGCGCGTGTCCTTCCGCAATGTCGCGCAGCAGCCGTCGCATGATCTTGCCCGAGCGGGTCTTCGGCAGGTCGGTCGTGAAGATGATCTTCTCGGGCTTCGCGATCGCGCCGATCTTCTCGGCGACGTGCTGCTTGAGCTCCGCTTCGAACTTGGGATCGTTCATCAGGCGCTCGCGGACGTGCTCCTTGACGATGACGAATGCGGCGATGCCGGTCCCCTTGATGTCGTGCGGGATGCCGACGACCGCGGCTTCGGCGATCGACTGGTGATCGACGAGCGCGGACTCGACCTCCATCGTGCCGATGCGATGCCCTGCGACGTTGATGACGTCGTCGACGCGGCCGAGAAGCCAGAAGTATCCGTCCTCATCTCTCCTCGCTCCGTCGCCGGTGAAGTAGATGCCGCTCCACTTCGACCAGTACTGGTTCTTGTAGCGCTCGGGGTCACCCCAGATCCCGCGCAGCATGGCGGGCCAGGGGCTGGTGATCGCGAGGTATCCGCCGCCGACTTCGACCGTCTCGCCGCGCTCGTTGAGGATCCGCGCGTCGATGCCGGGGAACGGCTTCGTCGCGGAGCCCGGCTTGGTCGGCACGATCCCGGGCAGGGGCGTGATCATGATCGCGCCGGTCTCGGTCTGCCACCAGGTGTCGACGATCGGGCAGCGCTCGCCGCCGATGAACTTGTGGTACCAGATCCAGGCCTCGGGATTGATCGGTTCACCGACCGATCCGAGGAGGCGCAGCGACGACAGGTCGTGCGCTTGCGGGTACTCCTCGCCCCACTTCATGAAGGCGCGGATCGCGGTCGGCGCGGTGTAGAGGATCGAGACCTTGTGGCGTTCGATGATCTGCCAGAAGCGGTCCTTCTTCGGCCAGTCGGGTGCGCCCTCGTAGATCATCACCGTCGCACCGGCGGCGAGCGGGCCGTAGACCACGTACGAGTGGCCGGTCACCCATCCGATGTCGGCGGTGCACCAGTAGACGTCGTCGTCCTTGAGGTCGAAGACCCACTGCGTCGTCGCGAGGCAGCCGGTGAGATATCCGCCGGTCGTGTGGATGATCCCTTTCGGCTTGCCGGTGCTCCCCGAGGTGTAGAGGACGTAGAGCATGTCCTCGGAGTCGACCCAGACCGGCTCGCATTCGGGAGAGGCGGAAGCGAGGACGTCGTGGTACCAGACGTCGCGTCCCTCCTGCATCGAGACCTCGTCCTCTTCGCGACGCCGGACGACGACCACGTGCTGGATCGACGGCGAATCGGCGACGGCCGCGTCGGTCGTCTTCTTGAGCTGCACCGGCTGGCCGCGGCGATAGCCGCTGGTCGCGGTGATGACGAGCTTCGACTCCTGATCGTGGATCCGGTCCTTCAGCGCCTCCGCGGAGAAGCCGCCGAAGACGACCGAGTGGATCGCACCGAGACGCGCACAGGCGAGCATCGCGACGACCGCTTCCGGGAGGAGCGGCATGTAGATCGCGACCCGGTCGCCCTTCACGATGCCGAGCGTCTTGAGGGCGTTCGCAAAGCGCGACACTTCGCCGTGAAGCTCGCGATACGTGATGCGGCGGACCTCGCCCGGCTCTCCTTCGAAGATCAGCGCCGTCTTGTCGCCGCGGGTGGCGAGATGCCGGTCGAGACAGTTGTACGACGCGTTGAGCTGACCGCCGACGAACCACTTCGCGTTCGGCGGATCCCAGTCGAGGACCTTGTCCCAGCGGCGGTGCCAGTCGAGCTGCTCGGCCCAGCTCTCCCAGAAGGCCTCACGGTCCTTCTTCGCAGTGGACCAGACGGCGGCGTCGTGCGCATTCGCGTTCGTGCGGAATGCGTCTGAAGGAGGGAACTCCCTGTGCTCCCGCAGGAGTGCGTCGATCTCGTTTGGCATGGTCGGGAGATTGTACGGGAGGCGGGGCGTGTCCCGTCCACCCGCTGGCGGCGCTCTACGCGCTCGCCAGCGCGGACGCGATCGACCTGAAGACGAGCAGCCCGTCGTCGTTGCCGAGGATCGGCTCGGAGCAGCGCTCCGGATGGGGCATGAGGCCGAAGACGTTGCGCTCGCGATTGCAGATCCCGGCGATGTTCCGGGCGGAGCCGTTGGGATTCGCGGCGGCGAGCACGCGTCCCTCCTCGTCGCAGTAGCGGAAGACGACCTGATCGTTCCGCTCGAGCTCGTCGAGCGTCGCCTCGTCCGCGAAGTAGTTCCCCTCGCCGTGGGCGATCGGGACGCGGATGACCTGGCCGGGGGTGAAGAGCGAGGTGAACGGCGTAGCGGCCGTCTCGGTCCGGAGGTGGACGTCGCGGCTGAGGAAGCGGAGGTGCTCGTTGCGCATCAGCGCGCCGGGCAGCAGGCCGACTTCGGTCAGCACCTGGAAACCGTTGCAGATGCCGAGGACGAGGCCGCCCGCAGCGGCGTGGCGGCGGATCGGCTCCATGACCGGAGCGAACTTCGCGAGCGCGCCGGCGCGGAGGTAGTCGCCGTACGCGAAGCCGCCGGGGATGATCACGCAGTCGGCTCCCTTGAGGTCGGTCTCCTTGTGCCAGACGAGCTCGGCGTCGGCACCGAGGACGTCCCGGGTCACGTGCATCGCATCGTGGTCGCAGTTCGAGCCGGGAAGGAGGACGATCGCGAATTTCATCGGGCGAAGTCTATTAGAAGAGTGAAGAGTGAAGGGTGAAGAGTGAAAGTCTCTATTTCACGTTGGGAGCCGTCGGCATCCGGTAGATCGTGAGGAAGCCGGCGCGGTCGGTCGCCACGATGGTGTTCGTCTTCGGGTCGTACGCGATGGCGTAGGCGCTCACACCGTACAGCGAGGCTCGCGCGACGCGACGCTCGGAGCCAGAGAAGGTCCCGCTCGCGCTGCAGCGACGCTCTGCGTAGACCACGGAACCCGGACCGACCAGCGCCGCGATCTGCGGACCGCTCCCCTCGGGAAGGCAGATCGTGTCGCTGTTCACGATGTCGCCGAAGTCGAGCTGCATCCGCATTCGGCCGTCTTTGTCCGCCCCGTACTTCGCCGGGTTCGCGGGCGGCGGTGAGGCCGCAGGCTTTTCGTAGATCCGCTGGCGCGCGACGGCGACGAGCGCCTGGTCGCCGGCTGCGAAGAGTGCCGCCTCGATCGCGTTGTCGGTCTGGAGCGGGTCGCGCGAAAGCTCCTTCAGGGAAGTGGTGTCGAACATTGCGACACCGGTCGCTTTCGCGCTGCCGAAGTCGACTTCCGCGATCACGGCCAGGCGCGTGCCGCCGCTGCTGACCGCGATCGCCATCGGACTCTCCAGGTCGAGCGTCCGGATCTCCGTGCTGCCTTCGTAGTCGTAGACGTGCACGCGACGGGCGAGGATGTAGAGGTGCTTCCGGCCGGGATCGGGGATCACGTCGCGAATCGCTTCTCCCTCGAGGGTGATCTCGCGCAGGACTGCGAGGTCGGGAAGCGACAGGATCGTGACGCTCTCGTCGCTGCCGTTCGCGATGAAGAGCCGCGTGCGGTCGGCATTCGTCCGCATCGAGACCAGCTCCTTGGTCGATGCAATCTCCGGCGAGTCGAGTACGACCTGCTTCGTGACGCTGCCGGACTTCGGGTCGATCGCCGCGACCGCCTGAGGTTTTGCCAGGCCGACGTAGATCGTCCCGTCGTGGCCGATCGCAACGCCGTGGGGATCGCCCGCGAGCGACCACCGGCGGATGATCTTGCGGTCGCGCGTCTCTACAGGGGTGAGAGTCACCGGCTCGGCAGCGAGAAGCTGCTGGCCCGCAACGACGGCGAGCAGCGCGAGAACGAGCAGCCTACTCCTCCAGTGTGTAGGAGAAGTGTTCGACGACCGTGTTCGCGAGGAGCCGCTCGCACATCTGCCGAAGCTGAGCCTCGACGTCCTCTCGTGTCTGTCCATTGTCCGCAAGCGTGATCTTGAACAGTTTCCCGACTCGAACGTCTTCCACGCCCGCGAAGCCGAGCGAGCTCAGCGAATGCGCGATTGCCTTCCCCTGCGGGTCGAGAACGGACGGCTTCAGCTCCACGATGATCGTCGCTTTCATTGCGAGCGAATCATAGCCGTGATCACCGGATCGCGGGGTCGTCGCGAGCCCGCACCTGCGTCGGCTCGGAGTGGCACACGCGGCCCACTGACCACTGAGTCTCTTCTGTTATCTTGATCCCATGATCGTGGCCCCGCTTGGATCGGGCAGCGCAGGGAACGCGTACTGGTTCGAGAGCGATGGGACCGCCATCCTGGTCGACGCCGGACTCGGTCCGCGCGAGACGAAGAAGCGGCTCGGCTCGGTCGGTCGCGACCTCGAGCAGGTCACCGCGATCGTCCTCACGCACGAGCATTACGACCACATCCGCGGTGCCGAGAAGATCGCGCGCAAATACGGTGTGCCGATCTACCTGACACGCGGCACGCTCGACGCCTCGACCATCGACCGGGACGAAACGAAGACCGTCGTCTTCCCGAACGACACGACCTTCACGATCGGCGATCTGCAGGTGCACGCGCGCGCGACGCTGCACGACGCGGCCGACCCCGCCTGCTTCGTGATCGAAGCCCGCGACGGCACGCGCGTCGGCCTCGCGAGCGACCTCGGCTACGTCGACGATCCGGTCGTGCGTCACCTCAGCGGCTGCGACGCGCTCTTCTTCGAGTCGAACCACGACGTCGACATGCTCCGCACCGGAAGCTACCCGTGGTCGCTCAAGCGGAGGATCCTTTCGCGCTTCGGCCACCTGTCGAACGACGACTCGATGGAGGCGGTGAAGCGGCTGATCGGACCGGAGCTCAAGGCGCTCTGCCTCATCCACCTGTCCGAGAAGAACAACCACGAGTCGATCGTTCGCGACATGGCCGCCCGGACGCTCGCCGTGACCGGCGCGAAGCTGCAGGTCGGGATCGCTCGGCAGTGGGAGCCGCTGGAAGTCTGCGAAGTGAGTCGCCGCGTGCTCGGCCGCGCTCCGGGACAGCTCTCGCTGTTCTGAGCGGGAGGCGGCCCGGCTGTCATCCTGAGCCGGCGTAGCGCGGCGAAGGACCCCCTGCATCGGGGAGGGCGGGCTGAGGGGGGAAACGGGCGCAGGGTGTGGCTCCACCCACCCGGCCCTGCACGGAACCTCGGGGTCCTTCGCCGTCCTCAGCCCCTCCGGGGCATCGGCGGCTCAGGATGACACTGTGGGCGAGGGGCGCCTCGCTCAGTGCCCTGCCGGGATCTTGTCGAGGACGGCCTTGAAGAAGCCGCCGACGTCCGGCGGAGTCGAGGTGAAGGTCAGGATCGCGCCGCGCTCGTCGACCCCGATCACCTTCCCGTACAGGTCAGACGGGATCTCGCCTCCCGAAAGCCCGATGACGCGGAGCTTCAGGTTCGTGAGCGGCGGCGTCGCGACTTCGGCGACGAGGACCGCGCCGGCCATCGAGAGCGACTTGAACGTTCCGGGGATGTCCATGTCGCCGACGTGCTTTCCTTCGAGGACTGCGAACCGTACGACGACCGGCTCCGGGAGGTCGACGAAGTTCTCCACCCGCTCCGGGAGCTCGAGTCCCCACTGTCCTGCGATCCCGCGGATGTCGTAGGCCTTCATCGGGACGGCGAGACCTTTCGCGTTGACCTCGATGCAGGAGGCGGTCTTGACGAGGTCGCCGAGCTTCACGACCGTCGTCTCCGCCGCGAGGATCTGTCCCCCGATCGAATACGACTCGATGCGTGCGGTGAGGTTCACGGGGCTGCCGACGACGCCGTACTTCGCACGATCCTCGGAGCCGATGTTCCCGACGACGACGTCGCCGGTGTTGATCGCGATACCCATCTCCAGGCGCGGGAAGCCTTCACGATCGTTGAACTCGTTGACCTGTTCCATGGCGAGCTGCATCTCGATCGCGCAGGCGATGCAGCGGGCCGCGTCGTCGTCGCGCAGGTCGGGAGCGCCGAAGATCGCGAGGATGGCGTCGCCGATGAACTCGTCGATCGTGCCGTGGTAGCGCAGGATGATCTTCGCCATCACGCCGAGGTAGTTGTTGAGCATCCGGACGACGCTCTCCGGGGGGAGACGTTCGGAGAGCGAGGTGAAGCCGCGGACGTCGCTCATCATGATCGTCACTTCGCGCTTCTCGCCCCCGAGCGTGAGTCCGTCGGGTGTCTCGAGAAGGCTGGCGACGATGTCGTCGGAGAGATAGCGGCCGAACGTCCGGCGGATGAACTCGTTGCGGATCGCGAGGTCGTCCTGCGCCTTCTTCAGCTGCAGCTGGGTGCTGAGTCTCGCGAGGACGACCGGGAAGTCGAGCGGCTTGGTGACGTAGTCGTTGGCGCCGAGCTCGAGGGCCTCGACGATCATGTGGCTCTCGTCCATCGCCGTCGCCATGATCACGGGGAGGTCGGCCCGGCCGTGTTTCTGCCGCACGATCTTGAGCACGTCGATGCCGTTGATCCCGGGCATCATCACGTCGAGGAGCACGAGGTCGTACTTCTCGTGCTCGATGATCTCGAGGGCGGAAGCGCCGTCTTCCGCCGTGTCCGCGGAGTAGCCGGTCTGCCTCAGCCTGCGTGCGAGCATGTCGCGGTTCATCTCGTTGTCGTCGACGACGAGCAGGCGCCAGTCCTTGTCGCCCGTGACGACCGGGGCGGCGTGCGACTCGTCGCGGTCGACGAAGGTCGGGACGCCGGTCGAAAGGTCGTGGGCCGGAGCGCCTTCCGCGGGGCCGGTCGCGGAACGGGACATCGCCGCGTTGGCGTCCGGGTTCGCGAACGCCTTTTCGAGGAGCTCGAGCATCCGGCGGGCGGCGGAGACGATCTTCCCCAGGTCGTCCGCCATCGTGTCGAGGCTTCGTTCCTGGGCCTCCTCCTGCAGCATCTCGCCGTAGCCGACGATCTGGTTGACGGGGGTCCGGAGGTCGTGCCGGATCTTTGACAGCGCGGCCTTGGCGTCCGCTGCGGACGCAGCTTCGCCCGTTGCGCCGGTGGCGTCGGGGGCATTGCTCGCAGGCAGCGTCGGCTCGTCCATCGCTGGTTAGGCCGTCGGTCCGACGAACCGCTCGATGACCTTGAGCAGCCGCGGCAGGTCGACGGGTTTGGTGTCGTAGTCGTCGCATCCGGCGGCGAGCGCCTTCTCGCGGTCGCCGGTCATTGCGTGGGCCGAGAGCCCGACGATCGGGATGAACTTGGTGTCTTCCGATCCTTTGAGGACGCGGGTCGCTTCGTATCCGTCCATGACCGGCATGCTGAGGTCCATGAGCACCATGTCAGGGCGTTCGGAGCGGGTCATGTCGACGGCGTTCTGTCCGTCGACTGCGATCGCGACTTCGAAGCCCTTCCGCAGAAGGCGGCGCGAAAGCATGTCGCGGTTCATCTCGTCATCATCGACTACCAGGATCTTGGTCATTCAACTCTCCTCGAATTGGCTCTCTCGGGTCAGGTCGCGGGGCTCGGGGCCGGGGCCAGGGGCGCGGCGACTCGGGTGGGGGGGCGGTCGTCGGTGCGGTTACCGCTCGTTGCAGCGCGGAGGCGCTGGCAGATCACGTGGACGACGCCGGAGACGATCTCGATGTGATCGGCCATCAGCTCGTAGAACGAGTCGCGGTCGATGCGGAACACGGCGGTCGGCTCGACGGCGGTGACGTCGGCGGATCGCGGCTCGGGGTCGAGGATCGCCATCTCGCCGAAGACGTCGCGGTCGCCGAGGTGGACGATGACGCGGTCGCCGTCATGGACGCGGACGCGCCCGCTCACGATGACGTACATGCTGCTTCCGAGGTCACCCTTGCGGAACACCCGCTCGTCACCGGCGAACTGGACTTCCTCGACGACCGACGCGATCTCCGCGAGGATCTGCTCGGTCGCGCCGGCGAACATCGGCACGGCCTTCAGGATGATCACACGCTCGATGGTCGAGTGCATCGTTGCCTCGCTTCGTACCAGCAGGTTCTCTCGGGTCTTACGTCTTTGGGCGATGTCCTCGAGCACGAGATTGGCGGTCTCGCGGCAGAGGTCATCGGCACCCTCATTATCGGCGATCTTGCGGACGGCGTCGGAGAGCTCGGGCAGGGGCGTGCCGCCGACTGCGAAGAGAGCGGCCGCCTGGGTCCAGGGGCTGACCGAGTCGGAGCCGGCCGCGAGGATGTGGCGAAGCTGGTCCGTCTCGCTCCGGCGGGTCAGCGGGAAGAACCGGCCGAGGCGCTCCAGGCGGGTGGCCAGCGGCAGCTCCTCGAGGAGCGGGAGGATCACGGGGCGGAGGCGGTCGGTGAGCTTGAGGTCGAGGACCTCGATCGCATATGCACGGCGGTCCCTGATCTCGCTGAAGTAGTTGTCGCGGGCGCTGAGCATGACCTTCTGCTCGGTGATGAACGACATGAGCAGGAAGAGCCGGCGGCGGCACAGGCCGATCTCATCCTCGAGGGCCGCGCGGAGGAGTCGCATCGGCTCCGCCTCGGAGAGGTCGGCGAGGTTCGCGAACTTGGATGCCGCCTCGGCGACCTCGGCACGCATGCGCTCCTCGATGAGTGCGCCGTCTTCGCCCGTCGCGGCGTAGCCGCAGACCGACAGAGACTGGAGCACCTGGGTCCGGAGGATCTGGTCGGGGCAGTCGATCTGCCTGCGCAGAGTCTCTCGTGCCCGCTCCCCGCCGATGCGGCCGAGGCTGCGAACGATCCGCAGCCTCGTCGCGCGCTCAGGGTGCCGTTCGAGCGCCGCTTCGAGAAGCGGGACCACCTGCTCGCCCGCTCCCGACAGGACGATCGACGCAGTGCTGCAGAGTCGTGGCTCGGTGAAGGCCTCGACGGCGATCTCGAGCACATCCGTGTCGGTCGCTCCGGCCGACGCGCGGAGCGCCGCCTTCCTCACCTCGATGTCCTCGTCGCGCAGCAGGCTCAGGAGGACGAGCGGGAACTCGGTGACCCCGGCTTCGCCGATGACGCCCGCAGCGAAGATGCGGTCCTCGGCATTCAGCGATTGCGCTGCGGTCGAGACCCGTTGCCGGACCATCGCCACGTAGCGCGGGTCGCCGCGCCGCAGCAGGCCGATCATCGCCTGCCGGCGGAGGTCGGCGTTCGAGTGGTTCAGGTACTCGGCGACCTGCGTGACGCGGACCTGGTCCCCGATCAGCGCGAGCGACTGGATGGCCCCGCCGCGCACGGTGAGCGACTCGTCCTGGTCGGCGGCGCGCTTCTCGATGGCCGAAAGGGCCGCGGAGATCTTGAGACGTCCGGCGGCGATGACGGCGTAGTTCCGCACGTCCTCGGTCGGGTGGCCGATCATCCGGATCACCGACTCGCCGACCGACTTGTGCTCGATCTTCTCGAGCAGCGTCAGACAGAAGATCACGTCGGCCGGGTTCGAGCTTTCGAGCTTCGACCGGACCGTCTCGATCGACGGCTCGTCGTCGAGCGTGAACGTCACCGAGTCGACGATCCGCGCCTTCAGCGCACGCACCAGAGCCAGCGAGTACGCGCGGTAGGTCCAGACGCTCGCCACGATCCAGGCCACGAACGTCGCCAGCATCACGTAGGAGAAGGTGACCGGGTTGAAGGGGAAGACGATGCTGAACAGCAGCATGATCGCGCCGGCTACGCCGATCGTGATCGGGCTCAGCACGATCTCGTTGACGATCTGCACGGTCAGTCGCTCCTTGCGCGAGAGCGGCTGGTACAGCACCTTCAGCGATGGGTTGTCGAACGGGTGCTTCACCGTCTTGTAGATGCCCTGGTTCGCGATGACGAGCCAGAAGATTGCGGCGAGGGCCGCATCCCCGCGGAACCCTGCGATGACGATCGCCAGCGTGCAGAGCGTCTGTGCCACCGGCAGGATCAGCAGGCCAACCCTCACGCCCCAGCGCGACAGCACGCGTCCGGAGACGAAGATCCGGAGCGCGAGGTTGAGCGTCTGCGTCACTCCGGAGAAGATGCCGAAGAAGCCGGCGAGGTTCGCCACGTCGTGGTAACGCGACTGCATCTGCTGCAGGAACGCGAAGTCGACGAAGTACTTGCCGAGAATCCCCAGCGCGGTGAGCCCGAAAACGAGCGAGATGTACGGATTCGCCAGCAGACGCCTGATCTGCCTCGCGCTTCCTCCGACCTCGGCGTCGGCTGAGTGCTTCTCCTTCGACACCTCGGCGTCGTCCCGCGGCACGTCGCGGCTCACCGCGATCACCAGCACCAGGCAGATGAGCAGGGAGACTGCCGAGATGACGATCAGGTCCGGCACCGCGATCCAGACCACGAGGAACGGGATCGAGAAGGAGCCGAGCGTCCGCGCGATCACCTCGCCCGAACCGATGAATCCGAACAGGCGCTTGCTCTGCCTGACGTCGTAGATGCGGGCGGCGACGGCCCAGTACTCGAGGTCCGTCAGGATCGACAGCATGCGGTACCAGACGAAGAGCCCGAAGACGAGCCAGGCTACGCTCGAGAACTCGAGGCCGATGCGGAATCCGAGCACCGTCACGAAGAGGAAGACCAGCGTCGTCCCCATCAGGGCCCAGAAGGAGACGCGGTCGCGCAGGCGCGAGTACCCGAGTCCGGTGACGGTCGCGACGATTGCCGCGGTGATGTAGACCCACGGGATCTTCGCGGCGTCGAAGCTGGTGAGGAACAACGCCGAGGCGGCCGTCTCGAAGAACGTCGCAGACAGCCCCATGAAGAAGGCGTGGAGGATCATCAGCGAGGTCGAGCGACCTTCGCCGGGCCTGATGTTGAACATCTCAGCGATGCGGTTCATCGGCTCCCGTCATGCGACCCGGATCCGGCGGCCGCGCCGCGCGCGCTCACGACGGGAGCGGCGGCAGCGTCGGCAGCGGGATGTTGCCGCGGAACGTCTTTTTGCCCAGCGCTCCTCGGATCAGAATACCGACCTGCCCGAACAGCTCCTCGGCGGTGGTGCCCCGCTTCTGCACGATCGTCCGGACCTGACCTTCCAGCTCGTCGATCTCCTCTTTGGTCAGGTCCTTTGCCGTCAGCACGACCACGGGGATGTGCGCCAGCTCGTGCATCTGCTTGAACTCGTGGAGGAACTCGAAGCCGTTCATGACCGGCATCGCGAGGTCGAGGAGGATGAGCGACGGTCGCTCGGTCGCGAGCAGGTCGAGGGCCACCTGGCCGTTCTCGGCTTCGATGACGCGCCCCTGGTTCTTCTCGACCGCCTTCCGGATGAGTTTCCGGACGCTTTCGTTGTCCTCGACGACCATGACGCTCGCGTTGTCCTCGGACGGGACGTACTTGCTGAGCATCTCGGCGAGCCGGGTGAAGTCGACCGGCTTCCGGAGGTACTCGGAGACGCCGAGCGCGTAGCCGAGGCTCCGGTTCTCGACCATGGTGATCATGAAGACCGGGATGGCCGACATGATCGGGTCGTTCTTGAGCGCGGAGAGGACCTGCCAGCCGTCCATGTTCGGCATCATCACGTCGAGGGTGATCGCCGAGGGGAGGATTTCCTTTGCGATGCGAAGGCCGTCCACGCCATTCGTGGCGGTCTCCACCTGGAATCCCTGTTTGATGAGGAAACGCGAGAGGAGGTCGCGCGAGCTCTCGTCGTCGTCGATGACGAGCACGGTCTGCGCGAGCGCGTCGGCCGCAGGCGCGGGAGCCGCCGGGGCTTCTTCTTCGACCTTCTTCTCGACGACCACCGCGGGAATCCGCGCGGTGAACATCGTTCCCTTGCCGTACTCGCTCTCGAGGAGGAGCTCGCCGTTCATCATCTGGCAGAAGTGGCGGCTGATGGTGAGGCCGAGGCCGGTGCCGCCGTACTTGCGCGTGGTGCTGGCGTCGGCCTGCGTGAACGGCTTGAACAGCTTGGCGACCTGGTCGGGCGTCATGCCGATGCCGGTGTCCGAAACGCGGAAGACGATCCACTCGCCATCGTCGCCCTGCTCGCGGCGCGCGTCGAGGGTGATCTTCCCTTCCTTGGTGAACTTGCTCGAATTGCTGAGGAGGTTGAACAGGATCTGGCGGACCCGGGTGACGTCGGCGTGCATCGATCCGATCGCGGGATCGCAGACGACCTCGATCTGGTTCGAGTTCTTCTCGACGAGCGGTTTGACGGTGGTGACCACGTCGCCGACCATCGTCCCGACCTCGAAGTCCTCGAGGAAGATCTGCATCTTCCCCGCCTCGATCTTGGAGATGTCGAGGATGTCGTTGATGAGGCCGAGGAGATGCTTGCCGGCCGAGTGGATCTTCTGGAGGTCGGCGACGAAGGACTCTTCGCCCATGTCGGTCGCGTCTTCCTGGAGCATCTCGCTGTAGCCGATGATGGCGTTGAGCGGCGTGCGCAGCTCGTGGCTCATGTTCGCGAGGAACTGGCTCTTGGTGGAATTGGCGGCGAGGGCGGAGTCGCGCGCTTCGGCGAGGTCGTCGTTGGCGCGCTGCAGCTCTTCGCGGGCTTTCTTCCGTTCGGTCATGTCCTGCGCGACGCAGACGTGGCCCTGGAGCTCGCCGCTCTCGGAGAACATCGTCGAGGCCGAGACCGAGACCGGGATCTCGTGGCCGTCCTTCGAGATGAAGACGGTCTCGACGTCGGCGAGGAGATCCTGGCCGGCGGCGCCGATGCTCAGCATGGTGTTCGCGTCGGGGAAGATGACGGTCGCGTCGCGTCCGACGAGCGAGGTCGGCTCGTAGCCGAGCAGGTCCATCGAGGCGCCGTTCGAGAAGACGATGTTCCCCTCGGGGTTGACGACGATCAGCGTCTCGGCCATCGACTCGATGATCCGGTCGACGTACGACTTGGAAACCGTCGTCGACTTGAGGCCGGACGTCATCTGCCGGAAGGCGTTTGCGAGGTCCGCGACCTCGTCCCGGCCCAGCTTCGGGATCTCCGCCTTCGCATCGAGGTTGCCCTTCGCCACCTCGCCCGCCAGGTACGAGAGCGTGCTGATGGGGACGACGATGCTCCTCGTGACCCGGAGGATGATGATGACGAAGATGAGGCAGGCGACGAGGCCGATCGTGATCGCGTTGATCGCCTGGCGGCGCGCCTGGGCCTTCATCTGCGCGACCGCGTCGCGCATCAGGAGCCGCTGGGTGCGCTCGAACGTCGCGAGGTCCGCCGAGATCGACTCCTGAAGGCCTGCGATGTCGACGTTTCCCTGCGCCTGACCGAGCTGACCGAGGTCCTCGCCGCCGCCCCCGCCGGCCATGCTCGAGGCGAGGCCGTGCGCTGCTGCGTAATACTTCAGGAAGTCGGCGCGTATCTTGACGAGGTCCTTCCGCTCGTTGGTCGACTCCGGGGCTTCCGCGATGGAGTCGAGACCCGCGAGAAATCGGATCTTCGACTCGTCCGCGCGCTCGAGGAGCTCGGTCTCGCCGAACACGCCGGCGTCGAGCAGCAGCCGGCTCGTGTCGGCAAACTCGCGGACCATGGCCGACGAGCCGGTGAAGTGCGGGAACTTGTCGTTCTCCAGATCGACGAGCTGCCGGTTGAGCGAGACCGTGATGTGAAGGTTGATGAGAATGAGCGTCGCGACCGCGGCAACGAAGCCGGTGAGGATCGCGGCAAACTTCCACTTCAGCGGAAACCGGCGCTCTGTCGCGCGTTCGACCTCACTCGCCATCTCGTTCCCTCACACGAGCCTAGCGGCCGATCTCGACGGCCCGGACACGCGAATCCTTGTGTCCCGCCTCGACGACCCCGATGGCGCCGGGCGTCTTGGCGACGAAGTCCACGACCTCTTCTGTCGAGCGGAAGGTCTTCGGCACCGCACCGCCGCCGGAGAAGAGGCGGCTCTTCCAGTACGCGCGGTACTGCGAGACCGACTTCTCGAGGACGTTCTGCAGGAACTGCTTCGACGTGGGGCTGTCTTCGTTGAGCAGGACGGGCACGATCCTCTGTCCCGACTCCCACAGCGTCTTTTTGCCGAGATAGATGCGCTCGAGGTTTTCGGCGTCGAGGACCGGCGTCTTCACCTCGCTGTTGATCACGATGGTAGCTGCGCTGCTGGCAACAGGCAGCAGCAGCATCGCGACCGCTACCAGTAATATCGTTGCTCTGAACATGGTCGCCGTCCCCCGCCTCAGAATCCCAGCACCACTGCGGCCTTGATCTCGTTGTAGTTCCTTCCGGGGAACTCCGAGAGCGTGCTCGAGCGGGCGCCCTGGAAGAAGTTGTTCTCGACCTTGATCATGAACCACTTGGAAATCTCGTAGTTCAGGCCGATGATCAGGTCGCTCCCTTCATCCGAATCGCGGTCGGTATCGGGGTCGATCCAGTCGTAGCGCAGGTAAGGAGTCAGGCCGTTCTCGAAGTGGTACGACGGCTGGACGAACCACCCCATCTGATCGGTGGAACCGCGAAGGTCGGAGTCCTGGCTGCCGACGACCGCCTCCGCGAGCAGGCGGAACCCGCCCGCGTTCCAGTCGAGCTCGACCCCGCTGCTCCGGATCTTGCCGACCTCGGGGTCTTCCGTATCGTCGTGGTAGAAGGACGCGCCGAGCCGGAGGTTCTCCGCTGCGTCGATCCGGAACCGGCCGGTCAGCGATTTGGAGCCGTTGTCGTCTTCCTCGAAAGCATTGCCGTCCTGCTCGCCGTTCGCGAGCAGGATGTCGTAGTCGAACTGACGCCAGCCGAACGAGCCATCCCCCTGGAGCGCGATGCCGGCTCCCCAGCGAGGGAAGAACACTTCGGCGTCCTCGACGATCCGGTCGGGCTTGTTCGTGCTCGCCGCTTCCTTGACCGAGAGGAAGGCCGGCTTCGCGGTGTGGATCTGATTGAACACGCCGAACGGC
Organism: Thermoanaerobaculia bacterium; assembly: GCA_049298815.1. Lineage (GTDB taxonomy): Bacteria > Acidobacteriota > Thermoanaerobaculia > Gp7-AA8 > Gp7-AA8 > JBAQWH01. Next base: position 15,316 of record JBAQWH010000239.1, read on the forward strand.
GTGAACATCTTGCCGACGCGGATCTTGGCGAGATCCGAGAACGTGTACTCGATGAACGCGTACTCGACGGCGACGTTGCCGCGATCGTCCTCGGTGGCAGCCCCGTGCTCCCACGTGAAGTCGGTCGCCGCCCGGACCTTGTCGCTGATCTGGAAGTTCAGCACGAGGTCGAAACCGTCGGAGTCGAAGGAGCCGTTCTTGTCACCGCCGCCCGACTTGTCGAGCTGCTTCTCGAACTCGAAGCTGGTGTAACCGTTGATGGCGATCTTGTCCCAATCGATCGCGGCGGCCGGTGCCGCCACGAGGAGACAGACCAGAATCGTGAAGATTGGACCAGGCCTACTCATGGACCCCTCCTGAAGGTGCTTGGGGTGATTTTGCTGAACCGAGGTGTTTCTCGCATCTTATCAAGCACATCCACTTCTGCTGAGACAAAAACGAGTGGTGCGCGGATACATGGGCGCGCATCTGAAAAGCGCTGTCGGAAAACGCAGAGATTTGTGCGCCACGCCACAAGCGGCTCGTGTGGGTGGCGGTCGCGACGAGACGTCGTGCGCACAGTGTCCCGCCGCAAAAAAAGAACGGGAGCGGTTGCCCGCTCCCGTTCTGCCGGATGGGTGTAGGTCGATCAGTAGTGGAAGAGCACCGTGAACTGCACCAGAGACTCGTCCTTGCCGAACCCCTGGCTGCGGTCTCTGCCGCCCTGGCCCGGGCTCGCAGTCGCGTACGCGGCGATGATGTCGAACTTCGGGCTGGCCGAGAAGCCGACCACGAAGTCGAGCTCCTTCGCGAACGCGTTGCTCGATACGGCCGCGCCACCGACCGGGAACATGCCGGCGGTGCTCTTGTCGTTGAAGCTGTGGTCGTAATAGAGGAGCTTGATCCACGCGCCCGGCACCATCGGGGGGGCGACAGTCACGTGGAAGAAGTGCGTGTCGAGATTGGTGAGGAGCGACTCGTAGGTACCGACCACGAGACCCTGATACCAGTAGCCGAACCCGCGCGGGGTGAAGCCGTTGTGGAGTGAGTCCCACCCTTCGTTCCTCGAGGTGGCTGCGTTGTCGCCCGAGAATGAGGAGTAGCGGTAGCCGAAGGTCGGATACCAGGGGCGGATGATGGTGTAGGTGCCTTCCGCGAACCACGCGTCGGCTTCGATGTCGTGCCCCGGGTTCCGCTGCCAGTCGTATTCGGCGGCGACTTCGAACGTCGGTTTGGTCTTGATGGGGCGGATGCGGCCGTTGACGGCGGTGACGCTCATGCCCTGGCGGGTCGGGAAGTCCGAATCGCTGATGCGGAAGCGTGACAGGCCGAAGCGGCCGAGCGCCTGGTCGCGGTACTCGATGTTCGCGCCCTGGATGGAGTCGCCGAGGTTGCCGCCGAGCGGATTGCCTGCGCCGTCGGCGTAGTAGTCACCGTCGGCGTTGAGCGAGAAGACCTCGAGGTGCATCTTCGAGTAATCGACCTTCGCGATCGCTGCGTTTTCCCACGCCTTGCGCGGGTCGCCCCAGTAGATCGCCTTCGACGTCTCGTTGTCGCCGTCGACGAGCACCATGCCGTCGGAAAGCTGGAAGTCCTGGTGCCCGTAGCTGAGCTCCCAGGCCGGCTTGCCGGCGGCCGGCTTCGAGCGCCAGCCGACGAAGAGCTGATCGAGGTCGCCGTGATTCGGGCTGTCGGCGGTCAGGTTCCACGTATCGCCGTCGCCTTCGGTCTTCGAGAACACTCCGCGGATCCCGCCGAAGACCGTGCCCCGGCTCTGCAGGTCCCACGTCATGTCGAGTTTCGGTGCGATGTAGAGCTCCGTTCTCGTGACGTCGGTCTTGTAGGAATCGAGCGGGATTTCGGGTGTGGGAAGCGGCCAGAGCAGACCTCTTCCGAAGTGGGAGTTGGAGATGGCCATCGTCGAGAAGCCGGCCGACAGTCCGAACTTGAACGTCGGCTTCGACGGGTCGGCGGCGGCCGGCGGATCCTCGGCATACAGCGCAGACGCGGTGCCGAGGAGCACCAGCAGCAGGACGGCCGCGCCGCGCGCGTAACGCATCCGAGAACTACACATCATGCAAAACCTCCTGGTGGCGGCACCAGCTATTTCATCTGAAACAGAAAGAACGCAGACATGTCGACCATCGACCTGAGCTCGTGGTCGGGAAACGCATCGAGCGTCTGCTGGGTGAAGTTCTCCGCCGATGCGACCGACAGGATGTGCTTCGCTCCCTGCAGATACCGGATGTTGTCGTCGAGGATCGAGGCGTCGGTCGGCAGCCCGTGACCGGGAATCACGACGTCGTAGCCGTTCTTCTTGAACGTCTCGAGCGCCGCGATCCAGCCGTCGTAGCAATGCGTCCCGTCCATCGAGCGCTGACCGACGAACAGGTGGACCTTGTTGTAGACCAGGTCCTGCGCGATGAGGACCTTCTCGTCCGGGAGGTCGATCACGAGCATCGTGACGTCTTCGGCGTTGAGGATCTTCGAGACCCGGAGCTTCACGCCGTCGATGACGACCTCACCTGCCGACGCGGCCTGGTTCGGCAGCCACACACGGTCGGTGATGTGGTCGCCGTGCTGGCCGCGGTGGAATCCGATCGCGATCTCGGCGAAGGCCTTGATCTCGTCGATCGTCTCCTGGAAAGCGTAGACCGGCACGTCCTGGAAGAACTCGATCCCGAACCAGTGGTCCGGGTGCGCATGGGTGACGTAGAGGCGGTCGATCGGCTTGCCGAGGCTCTCCGCATAGCGGCGGAACTCCTTCGCATAGGGACGCATGAGCATCGAGTCGACGAGAACGAGCTTGTTCGCCGTCTCGATGATCTGCGCGTTCACCCGCTCGCCGTCGTCGGGGCTCGCACAGCAGTGGATGGTGACCGTGGGCTTTTCGACTTTTGTGATTTTCAGAACGTTGTCGGGCATGGTCTCTTCTCGTTTTCTTTCCCGCCTGCCGCGTCGCGCGGGAAGGCGGTGAGGTCGCGGGACCCTCGGGCCCCGCGGCCGCTTCTACGCGTGTACCGGTGCGAGCGCCTTCACCATCGCTTCGCCGAACCCGATGCTCGACTCCACCGACTGTGCGCTGACGAACGGATGGTCGTAGTGGACGACCGGAGTGTTCCGGTTGGCCGACGGATCGGCAATGACTTTGCCGCTGTCGCCGACGGCGTCCTCGACGATCACCTGGAGCGGGAAGACGAAGCCCGGCGTGACGAGATCGGTGCCCGGGTTCTGCGGGTTGGCCCCGTAGAGCGGGTAGGGGAGATCGCCGGTGAAGTCCCACTCCTTCGGGTGCGCGACGATCTGCTTGCCGTAGATGATGCTCCGGCCGTCGGGCCTGCGCGCCCAGACGAATGCGCCGACCGCGTAGCAGAGCGCGCCGATGACCTTGTTCTTCGCGTGGAACTCCTCGAGCAGGCGGTGAACCTTCGCGTTCCCGACGAGGTCGAGCGGCGAGCCCGGTCCGCCCACGATCGCGAGGGCGTCGTAGTCGGCCGCTTTGGCGTCGGCGATCTTGATCGGTTTGTCCCATTCGCCCTTGGCCAGGATGTCCATGATGCGGTCGACGACTTCGGGCGGGTTGACGTTGTAGTTCTGGACCGGGTCGACGAACTCCTTGTCGATGCTGAGCATCAGCGGCAGAGGCGTGACGCCGCGCTCGGTCGCCAGTGTGACGTCGTGTCCCGCCTTCTTCAGTGCATCCCAGGGTGCCTGGAGCTCTTCGCCCCACAGGCCGAGATTCGAAGCCAATACGAGTACTTTCATCGCTGTCCCCCTTGAATGTTCGTTACTTGAGGCCTGAGTAGTGCCGGTAGATCATGCCGTCCTTCATGTAGAGGGCGTCCCACACTCCCGCCTCTCCGGAGGTGGTCAGGATCGTCGCCTCGAGACAGATGCTGTCCTCGATGATCTCGACCTTCCTCATTGCGACGACCCCGCGATAGATGTCCCGCAGATACATCGTGAACAGCTCGGTCAGCGCGGCGCGGCCGCGGATGACCTGAGGCGGGTCCGAGACCATCAGGACCATCACGGCGTCCTCGTGGTAGTCGTTCTCGACCATCGCGCGTGCGTCACCTGCTGCGAGCAGGTCGACGTGTCTGTCCACGAACGCTTTGAAGTCTGCTGTCATGGTTGTCATCTCTTCCTCGACTCCTCGTCGTTGCGCAGGGTGCCGCTAGAAGCGGTACCCGCCGCCGACGAAGAACCCCCCGAAGGTCACGATCGCCGGGCTGTTGTCCGCGGTGGCAGTGGCCTCGAGACGCATGTGGGTCCAGCCGCCGTTGACGTAGAAGTTCCTGTAGACCGGAACCTCACCGTCCAGACGGAACAGCCAGATGTCGTCCTGCTCGAGGGTTTTGTGGACGTACCCGTTGACCGTATAGGTCGGCACGTACCCGACCTTGTATGCGACCGCCATCCCGTTGGAGAAGTCGCGCCGCCCCTTGAGGCCGAACTGCGGGCCTTCGTACCAGTTGGCGGGTGAGATCTTCGGCGACGCCCACAGGCGGAAGTAGCCTGCGGTGACGTCGACGTCCCCGATCATCCGGTTGCTGGCGACCCGGTATCCGAATACGACATCGACGACGTCACCCTTCTCTGCGGTGAGCGGCTGGAACGTCGGTGCCGGCGGAAAGAGCTCACCGCCAGGAATCGTCTTGGCCTGGCCCGTCTGATAGCGCCCTGCGACGCTGAACTTGCCGGCCACGACCTCACCGGACAGGCCCCAGTAGCGGCCTGAGTTGCTGAACTCGGGGCTTCCCGCGAGTGCTGGTGCCTGGAGCACCGTCTCCGAAGTCGCGCCGAACACGACGATGCGGCCTTTCGGCGCCGGTGGCATCTGCGCCCATGCGGCCGTTGTGATCGCAAGCGCCAGAACTACGAACATCCCTCTTACTGCTACGCCTTTCAAGTGTCACCCCCTGCTCGATTCATCGTCTTTTCTCCGTTGTGACCGATGCGAGCCGGCGTCATCGCCGGCAAAACGAAACCGTGGGATAGGAAGCGAATCGGGATCGTGGAGGGCGCAGGGCTGCCGTCGCCTTCCGGCTTCGACCGCGCGGTGCGGGGCTCCAGGGGACGTACCGATTTCATCTCCAGAACACCTCTGCGCGATGTGCCGCGCTCCACGTCGAAGCACGCCGTCACCGCATCTGCGCCCGAAAAAAGGCATGGGCAGCGGAGGCGGCTCCGGCGAGGTTGATGGACCTGATTTGGATCTTGCGCGGCGTAGCTTACATGCTTTCCCAAAAGACGTTACACATTCGAGCGCGGTGATAAGATGCGCCGCACTCAAGACAGGTGAAGGCTGTGAGTCGTCCAAGCGGGGTGGCCTCGTTCGCACGCTCCTTTTTCCGGCGAAACGGTCCGGTCAGCGCGTGCAGCCGGCAGGTCGGAAACGCCAAACAGCTCGATCGTTCATTTGCACACGATTGCGGCTGCGCACGCCTGCGCGCGGCAGCAACGATCCGCCGCCCGCGGACCGCGAGTCATTGCGCCACCCACGCAACGCCGGACCGGTACGCACCCGACATCGATGACCCATGACCGGCGGCACCGGCGCGGCTCGACGCTGCGTCGCGCACCGCGCGGTCTTGACCAAGCGACCAAGGACAAGGAGGAGAGATGAGTAAGAAGATCTTCACCGTGTTGTCTGAATACGGCTACTGGGGCGAGGAGCTCCTCGGCCCGAAAGAGGTGCTCGAAAAGGCCGGCTACGAGCTCGTCTACGCCACACCGAAAGGCAAGAGGCCTCCCGCGCTGCCACCGAGCATGGACGAGACCTACTTCGATCCCCCGCTCGGCAAGCCGGTGACGGATGCCGTCGTCGCCGCGAAAGTCCGTGAGCTCGACAAGTCGCCCGTCCTCGACAATCCGATCAGCCTCGTCAAGGTGCTTCCGGAGAGGCCCTATCCCGCGTCGTCGACCTACATCCGTGACTTCGAGGCGTACAACGACGCGCGCGACGAGGGCCTCGCCAAGATCGTCGGCGACCATGCGGCGCTCCTCCTCGTCGGCGGCAGCGGCCCGATCGTCGACATGGTCAACAACCAGCGCGTCCACGACCTGATCCTCGGCTTCCTCGCCGCCGACAAACCGATCGCCGCCGAGTGCTACGGCGTCGCATGCCTGGCGTTCGCCCGCGACTACCACCAGCGCAAGAGCATCATCTGGGGCAAGCACATCACCGGGCATCCGATCGAGTACGACTACAAAGACGGTACGGGCTTCGTCGGCGCCGACATCAACATGGGGCCCCCGCCCTATCCCCTCGAGTTCATCCTCCGCGACGCGGTCGGTCCCGACGGCCAGTTCCACGGCAACGTGGGACGCAAGGGCTCCGCGCTCGTCGACTACCCGTTCATCACCGGCCGGTCGAACAACGACTCGTACAAGACCGGAGAGCTTCTCGTTCAGGTCCTGGACAAAGGGCTGAGGCGTTATGGATGGTGAATCGGCGACCGTTGCTCCTTCCGCGAGCCCGGTGACCGCTTCGAAACCGCTGAACAGCGGAGTGCCTGCCGGCAAGACCGGCAGGCACGCGATCATCGAGCAGTTTCTTGCCGACGGGATGAACGTCATGTTCGGCAACCCCGGCACGGTCGAGCAGGGTTTCCTCGACGCGATGGCGGACTACCCGGAGATGAAGTACGTCCTGACTCTTCAGGAGTCGGTGACGGTTCTGGTCGGCGACGGGTACGCGCGGGCAACGCAGAAGCCGACGCTCGTCCAGATCCACAGCACGCCGGGCCTCGGCAACGCGATCGGCGCGTTGTACCAGGCGATGCGCGGCCACGCGCCGCTCGTCGTCATCGGCGGTGACGCGGGTATCCGCTACCTTCCGATGGATGCGCAGATGGCCGGCGATCTCGTCGGCATGGCGAAACCGGTGACCAAGTGGTCGACGGTCGTGACGCATCCGTCGTCGCTCCTCCGCACGTTGCGTCGGGCCATCAAAGTGGCCGCCACCCCGCCGATGGGGCCGGTCTACGTCTGCCTGCCGCAGGACATCCTCGACGAGCCGGCGACGGAGTCGGTCTTCCCGACGTCGATCCCCTCGACCCGCTCCCATCCCGATCCGGACGCGATCCAGAAGGCCGCGCTCTGGCTCGCCTCCGCCGCGCGCCCCACGATCTTCATGGGCGACGGGGTCGCCTACTCCGGTGCACAGGACGAGCTGACCCGCGTTGCCGAGATCCTCGGGGCGGACGTGTGGGGCGTCGACTCCGGAGAGCTGAACATCGCGTACGACCATCCGCTCTATCGCGGACAGACGGGCCACATGTTCGGCTTCCAGAGCCTGCCGATCATGCAGCACGGCGACGCGAACCTGGTCTGCGGTACGTATATCCTGCCCGAAGTTTTTCCCGAGCTCGGCGACATCTTCGCGCCCGGCGCGAAGACCATCCACATCGACCTCAACCCGTGGGAGATCGCCAAGAATCATCCGGTCGACCTCGGGCTGGTCGCTGATCCGAAGTCGAGTCTCAACGATCTCGCGGCGGCGCTCGAGCGGGTCATGACGACCGACCAGCGGCAGCAGGCTGCCACCCGTGTGCGAGAGGCCCGCGAGGCGAAGGAAGCGAAGCACCGTGCCGAAGTCGAGCACGACGTCTCGATCCGCGACCGTGTGCCGATGCAGTCGGGCGCATTCATGGAAGCGCTGTCCAAGGCGCTTCCGGCCGATGCGATCATCTTCGACGAAGCGCTCACGAACTCTCCCGCGCTCACGCGCTACCTGCCGCCGAAAACCACCGGGACGTTCTTCCAGACGCGGGGCGGCTCGCTCGGTGTCGGGGTTCCGGGGGCGATCGGCGTCAAGCTGGCGAACCCGAACCGCACGGTCGTCGGCTTCAGCGGCGACGGCGGTGCGATGTACACGATCCAGGCCCTCTGGAGCGCGGTGCGTCACAACGTCGATGCGAAGTTCGTCATCTGCAACAACGGCTCGTACAAGCTGCTGCAATTGAACATCGGCGCCTACTGGAAGGAGCAGGGCATCCCCCCGCGCGCCTTCCCCATCAGCTTCGACCTTTCGAACCCGCCGCTCCGCTTCGACGAGATGGCGCGGTCGATGGGCGTCGCCTCGGCCAGGGTCGAGAGGCCCGATCAGATCGAGCCGGCGATCCGACAGATGCTCGCGCATCCCGGACCGTTCCTCATCGATCTCGTGCTCGAAGGCGACACCCGCCCCGAAATGATCGGCCTGCGGTGCGGTCAGTGACCGACGGCCATTTGGAAAACGGAAAGGAACGCCACATGACTTCAGTATCCGCCCCCCCGCTGACCGAGGCTGCCATCAAGAAGATGGCCGCGAACTGGTACCAGAAGCTGGACGTTCACGCGCCGATGATCGAGGTCCTCCCGATGCTGTCGGAGAAGGGGCTCGAGATGCGCTTCCCCGAAGCGACGCTCACCAAACTGGCCGAGTTCGAAGGCTGGTACCAGACCGTCATCCGCATCTTCTTCGACGAGGTCCACATCCTCAAGGTGTGCGACTCGAAGATCGAGGGCGACAAGGCCCGCGTGCACATCGTCGTCGAATGGCAGGCCAGCGTCTGGAAGGCGCCCGCCGCGAAGAGCGAGCGGATCAAGTGCGACGCGGATCAGGACTGGATCGTCGAGATGTCCGCCGTCACCGGCGAGCCGGTCATCACCACCTACATCGTCAACGCGCTCAACTACCACGAAGGCTCGGCCAAACTCTGAGCCGTTGAGACAGATTCGAGGAGGAGTTCATGGGAGCAGTTCCCAATAGCAAACTCGGAGCGTTCTACAAGGAACACATCGACCTGATCCTCAAGGGCGACATCGAAGGGATCCTCAACCAGTACACCGATGATGCCCTCCTGATCAGCAGCTTCGAGAAGACCCCGAAGTACTTCCGCGGCCGGGACGAGCTGCGCGAGCACTTCCAGGGAATTCTCGGCATCAAGGGTCTCGACGTGAACATCGGCTTCTGGGCCGAGACCGAGAACACGCTGATGATCACCGAGGACATCAAGATGAAGGTCGCGGACGGCGAGGCGCAGATGAAGTTCGCCGACAGCTGGGTCCTCCGCGACGGCAAGATCGCCATTCACTTCGCCGGCATGGTCCAGTATCCCGACGGATCGCTGGCCTGATCACGACACGGCTCGTCGCGACGGCGGTGCTCTCCATCGCCGTCGCGGTCAGCCCGATCAAGGAGGCGCCTGATGACATTGCAAGGGAAAAAGGTCGGCATCCTCATGGAAGGCGACTTCTATGAACCGGAGATCTTCTACTACCAGCGCCGGTTCGCCGAGGAGGGTGTCGACCTCCACTTTCTGACCCGCCTGTGGGGACAGCCGAGACTCACGTTCAAGGGTCACGAGTACCGCGTCGAGATGGAAGTCGGCGAGACCTTCGAGAACATGAGCGACGCGGAGCTCGACAGCTACGCGGCGATCATCGTGCCGGCCGGCATGGTGTCGGACCGGCTGCGGTATACCGAAGACGTCGACAAGCTCCCGCCCGCGGTCGAGTTCCTCAAGCGGGCGTTCGCGCGCCCCTCGATCCTCAAAGGGATCATCTGTCACGGCCTCTGGCTCGTGGCGTCGGCGCCCGAGCTCGTGCGCGGCCGGAAGCTCGTCGTCCACAACAACCTGGTTGGTGACGCCCGCAACATGGGGGCGGTCTACGTCAACGAGGACGTCGTCGTCGACGGCGATCTCGTCACGGCGCGCAGCGGCGGGCACTGCCACCTCTTCGCGCGGCGGATCATCGACATGCTGAGCGGGACCGTCCCGGCAAAGGAGCTTGCATGAGCAGTCCGGCGTACGCGCACATGGGGCTTAACTGCAGGGACATCGACGCGACCGTCGCGTTTTACACGAAGCACTTCGGGTTCGAGACCTCGCGAACGATCCCCCTCGGCGACGACAAGATCGTCTTCCTCAAATCCGGAGAGGTCTACCTGGAGCTCTTCAAGGCCCAGGGAGACGCGCCCGAGCAGTTCGTGAACGACGGCCCCGCCTATCCGGGGTTCCGTCACATCGCTTTCAAGGTCGACGACGTCGACGCCACGCTCAACGCCATCGGGAAAGACGTCGAGGTGACCCTCGGCCCGATGGGCTTCGACGATTTCATCAAAGGGTGGAAGTCCGTCTGGGTCCGGGACCCGGACGGCAGGATCATCGAGATCAGCCAGGGTTATCGCGACTAGCAGCGAACTTAAGGAGAGAGAGTCCGATGAGTGACACGATCAACACGGTTGGAACCAGCCCCGCGGCAGCCCCGGCCGAAGTCGAAAAAGGCCAGGCACCGAACGCCCTCAACTTCCCCCACTCCGACACGGTCGGCGGCTACGTCACGAAGTTCGACGCTGCGACCGACACGGTCGACCTCAAGAACTTCGGCGGTCAGGACTTCCGCTGCAAGATCCGCGGGAACACCTATGCCCGCCTCTGCCGGAACCTCGGCGACCCGTACGCCGACTGCACCGGCCAGATGCGCAGCATGCTGCAGCCGGGCCGCATGGTCTTCATCTACGGCCACTTCTACCCGGAGAAGGGCGGGAACACCTTCGAAGCCGAATACATGAACTTCGTCGGCCGCAAACCGGGCGAGTACTTCTTCGAGCAGCCGGACTGGTGGATCCGCCAGATCAAGGACCTCGGCCGGTTCTACGTCGAGGCCCAGTTCCCCTCCGGGACGATCGACTATCGCGACTACCGGACCACGATCACCCTCAGCGGCAAGAAGGAAAAGGACAACTACCGCCAGGAGACCGACACGATCTCCCGCCTCGTCTACGGCTTCGCCAGCGCGTACATGCTCACCGGCGAAGACCAGTTCCTCGAAGGAGCGGAGAAGGGGACCGAGTATCTCCGCGAGCACATGCGCTTCTACGACACCGACGAGAAGCTCGTGTACTGGTACCACGGCATCGACGTGCACGGACACAAGGAGACGAAGGTCTTCGCGTCCTCGTTCGGCGATGACTACGACGCCATCCCGGCCTACGAGCAGATCTACGCGCTCGCCGGCCCGATCCAGACGTACCGGCTGACCGGCGATCCGAAGATCCTCGAGGATGCCGAGCTGACCGTCGCCCTCTTCGAGCGCTTCTACCTCGACAAGAAGAACGGCGGCTACTTCTCGCACCTCGACCCGATCACCCTCGACCCTCTCTCCGACTCGCTCGGTGAGAACAAGGGGAAGAAGAACTGGAACTCGGTCGGCGATCACGCTCCCGCGTACCTGATCAACCTCTGGTTGGCGACCGGTGAGCAGCGCTACGCCGACATGCTCCAGTACACGTTCGACACGATCGCCAAGTACTTCCCGGCGACCGACTCTCCGTTCGTGCAGGAGAAGTTCTTCGAGGACTGGTCTGCCGACCGGACGCACATGTGGCAGCAGAACCGCGGCGTCGTGGGCCACAACCTCAAGATCGCCTGGAACATCATCCGGCAGTTCGGATCCATACCGAAGACCGAGTATTCCGATCTCGCGCGCAAGATCGGCTTCGCCATGCCGCAGGTCGGCATGGACAAGCAGCGCGGCGGCTGGTTCGACGTCATGGAGCGCACCAAACAGGAAGGGCAGGAGTGGAACCGCTTCGCGTTCCACGACCGCAAGGCCTGGTGGCAGCAGGAGCAGGGCATCCTCGCGTACCTGATCATGCACGGCGTGCTCGGCGATCCGGACTACCTGAAGCTGGCGCGCGAGTCGTCGGCCTTCTACAACACCTTCTTCCTCGACCACGACGACGGCGCTGTGTTCTTCAACGTCATGGCGAACGGCGTCCCGTTCCTGCAGGGGACCGAGCGGTTCAAGGGCAGCCACTCGATGAGCGGCTATCACTCGTTCGAGCTCGCCTACCTCGCGCAGGTCTACACGAACCTTCTGATCACCGGCCAGCCGCTCGACCTCTACTTCGCGCCGCTGCCGGACGGTTTCCGCCGCCGGACGCTGCGCGTGTCGCCCGACATCCTGCCTACCGGCAGCATTCGCATCGACCAGGTGTGGATCGACGGCGTGGCGTACGACAAGTTCGACGCGAACGAACTGACCGTGAAGCTCCCCGACTCGAAGGATCGCCTCAAGGTCAAGGTTCGCATCGTCCCCACCGGGAAAAGGAGCTGACGTGGAACTCTCTCTCAACAGGACCGATGCAGCAACGATCGTCTCGATCAGCGGCGACATCGACGCAAAGTCTGCCCCGGACATCCAGTCGCAGGTCCTGCCGGTCGTGAGCGCCGATCTTCCCCTCGTTCTCGACATGAGCCAGGTGGACTACATGTCGAGCGCGGGTCTGAGGATGCTCCTCTCGATCTACAGACAGAGTGCCGCAACGAAAGCACGTCTCGTCATCTCCGGCCTTTCGCCGGAGTTGACGGACGTGATGTCCGCGACCGGCTTCCTCGAGCAGTTCTCGCTCAGTGACACCGTGCAGTCCGCCCTGGAGTCGCTTGGCGGGGAGCACTAGTCATGGATGCCGTCATGCAGCGTATCGACGTCTATCCGACGCACATCTTCGAGGGATACAAGCTCCGCCCCGGAAAGCCGTACCCGTTCGGCGCCCACATGGTGCCGGGCGGAGTGAATTTCTCGGTCTTCTCCCGGAATGCGGAGTACTGCACCCTCGTCCTCTTCGAGAAGGGGGCGAGGGAGCCGTTCCTCGAGATTCCTTTCCGCGGCTACTTCCAGCGGGCGGGAGACAACGAGCCGGTGTGGGGCGAGTTCCGCATCGGCAACGTCTTCACGATGACCGTGTTCGACCTCGACCATGAGAACCTCGAATACGGATACCGGATGGGTGGGCCCGGGCCGCACCCGGTGCGTGGCACTCCCGCCATTCACCGGTTCGACACGGGGCAGGTTCTTCTCGATCCTTACGCGCGCTCCATCGGCGGCCGCGACGTGTGGGGCGAGTTGCCCGACTGGAACGAGCCGTTCCCGCATCGCGGCCGGATCGTCCACGACGACTTCGACTGGCAGGGTGACCGGCCGCTCGAGGTTCCGTTCGAGGACCTCATCGTCTACGAGATGCACGTGCGCAGCTTCACGGGCCATCCGACGGCGCGCGTGAAGAGCCCCGGCACTTTCGCCGCGATGAGGGAGAAGATCCCGTATCTCAAGGAGCTCGGTGTCAACTGCGTCGAGCTCATGCCGGTGTTCGAGTTCGACGAGTTCGAGCACAGTCACCCGAACCCGCACACCGGCGGCATGTCGCTCAACTACTGGGGATACAGCAGCATCGGTTTCTTCGCCCCGAAGGCGGGCTACGCCGCGACCGGCAGGATGCGGGACGCGACGATGGTCGTCGACGAGCTGAAGACCCTGGTTCGCGAGCTCCACAAGAACGGCATCGAGGTCATGCTCGACGTCGTCTTCAACCACACGGCTGAAGGCAACGAGTACGGGCCGGTGATGTCGTTCAAGGGGATCGACAACTCGACCTACTACATGCTGACCCCCGAGGGCTACTACCAGAACTTCAGTGGCACGGGGAACACCCTCAACTGCAACAACCCGATCGTGCGGGACATGGTGCTCGAGGCGCTCCGCTACTGGGCCGCCGAGTACCACATCGACTCGTTCCGATTCGACCTCGCTGCGATCCTGGGACGCGACGCCTTCGGTGCGCCGCTCGCCAACCCGCCGCTCCTCGAGACGCTGGCGTTCGACCCGGTCCTCGGGAAATGCAAGCTCGTCGCGGAAGCGTGGGACGCCGGTGGCCTCTATCAGGTCGGGTCGTTCCCGGCCTACGGCCGCTGGGCCGAGTGGAACGGGCGCTACCGCGACACCCTCCGCAAGTTCGTCAAGGGCGAAGGGGGCCAGACCGGGGCGGTGGCCAATGCCATCCTCGGATCGCCGGACATGTACTGGACGCGCGGAACGAGTGCCTCGATCAACTTCATCACCTGCCACGACGGCTTCACGCTGAACGATCTCGTCAGCTACGACGGCAAGCACAACGACGCGAACGGCGAGGACAACCGCGACGGCAACGACGACAACCACAGCTGGAACTGCGGGGCCGAGGGGGAGACCGACGACGCGGGCGTCGTCGCGCTCCGGCGGCGCCAGCAGAGGAACGCGATCGCCATGCTGCTCGTCAGCCACGGCGTGCCGATGATCCTCATGGGCGACGAGGCCTGCCGCACGCAGAACGGCAACAACAACGCCTATTGCCACGACAACCAGATCAGCTGGTTCGACTGGAACCTCGTCGAGAAGAACGCCGACCTCGTCCGCTTCACCCGCAACTGCATCAACTTCCGCCACCAGCACCCGGTGCTCCGTCCGAAGGACCACGTCCGCGGGTACGACTACGTCGGCTCCGGCTATCCCGACGTCAGCTGGCACGGGACGGAGGCCTGGCAGCCGGACTGGTCGGGCAACGCGGTCGCATTCATGCTCGATGGACGTCACGCCCGCGGCGGCGCGGTCGACGACGACACGATCTACGTCGCGATGAACATGCACTGGGACGGGCTGGTCTTCCAGCTCCCGCAGCTGCCGGAAGGCCGGCAGTGGCACGTCTTCGCGAACACCGGCGCCGAGGCGCCGGAAGACTCGCATGCGCCGGGAGCGGAGCCGCTCCTCAGCGATCAGACTTCCATTCTGGCCGGACCGCGTTCGGTCATCATCCTCGTCGGAAAGTAGCACCAGGCCTGCTAGGTCTGGACAAGAAAGGTAGGAAACGACAATGGCTTTCGACTCATCGCTCGAAATGACACCCAACGGAGTTGCGAAGATCACGATCAAAGGCGAGCTCGACGCCGCTTCGGCGCCCGCCCTCCGCACCACGATCGAGAGCGCTGCAGCTCAGAACGCAAAGCGCCTCGTCCTGCTGACCAAGGACCTCGACTTCATGGCCAGCGCCGGGCTGCGCGTGCTGATCTTCGCGCGCCAGAAGATGGGCGCGGACGTCGACGTCTACGTGATCGGCGCGCAGCCTCCGGTCGTCGAGACGATCACGATGACCGGCTTCCAGCACAGCGTGATCATGGCCGACACCTACGACGCCGCGACGATCGAGAAACTCTGAGTCATGGACGCCATCGTCTTACCGGGAGTCCTGGACTCACTGGGACCGATCCGTGGGTACGTTCGCGAGGCGGCGGAGAAAGCCGGCCTCGAGAAGACGGCCACGTACAAGCTCAGCCTCGCGGTCGACGAGATCGCGTCGAACATCGTGATGCACGGATATGACGAGGCGGGACTGTCGGGGGAGATCCGCATCTGGAGCGAGCTCGACGGACCGGCCCTCAAGATCCATCTCGAAGACACGGGCGCCAGCTACGAGTTCTCCCACGACGAGCCGGCCAACCTCCACCGTCCGCTCTCGGAGCGGACGGAGGGAGGGTTCGGCGTCTATCTCGCGATCCAGGGCGTCGACGGTGTCGACTACAAGACCGAAGGGGGGCGCAACCGCCACACCTTCGTCATGGACGTCACGCGCCACGCGCCGCTGGACCGGCAGGCGACCCTCGACATCCTCCGAAAGATCCCGCTCTGGGCCGGTGTGAACGATCAGTCGCTCGACGAACTGGCCTCCAAGTTCAAAGTGATGGAGTTCGCCGCCGGCAGGACCGTCTTCAACGAGGGCGATCCGGGCGACCGGATGTACGTCATCGCACGGGGAACGGCCCGCATCCATCGGGGCGAGCGGACGTTCAAGAAGATCGGCCCACTCGATTTCTTCGGCGAGATGGCCCTCTTCGACGACGCACCGCGTACCGCTTCGGTCAGCGCCGTCGACGACCTGACGCTGCTCAGCCTCGACAAGGAGGCGTTCCTTCACCTCCTCGGCACCCGGATCGACGTCGCGATCGGGATGCTCCACGAGTTCTCGGATCGTCTCAACGGTTTCCTCCGCACCATTGCGGGGCTCCGCGATTTCGTCGAGAAGGACCTCCTTCCCCTCGGCGTCGCGCTCGCCTCGGACCGCAGCGTCGATCGGATTCTCACGAGGATCCTCGACGAGGCGCGCAAGCACTGCCGCGCCGATTCCGGCGCGATCTACCTGCTGAACGAGAGCAACGGCCTCGAGGTCGAGCTCCTGTTCCGCGAGTCGATGGGTGTCGGCGTGGTCAAGGCGACCGAATCCGCCATCCGTTACCCGCCGGTGAGCCTCAAGCGCGACGACGGCGCCGCGAACACGGCTCACGTCGTCGGCCTCGTCGGCAACCAGGGGCGGTCGGTGAACCTCGCGGACGTCTGCGACGTCACCGAGTTCGACTTCGCCGAGACGCGGGCGCTCGATCAGATCACCGGCTATCGTTCCAAGTCGTGCCTCACGGTTCCGCTCAAGGACTACGAGGACCACGTCATCGGAGTCGTGCAGCTGGTCAACTGCACCGACCCCGAGACCGGTGAAGTCGTCCCGTTCGGGGCGTACGAGCAGCTCGTCAGCGAGGCGCTCGCCTCGATGGCTGCCGTCGCGCTGAACACCGAGCGGCTGCTCAGCACCCAGAAAGAGTTCGCCAAGGTCGAGCGCGATCTCGAGATCGGCCGCCAGATCCAGCTGGACTTCCTTCCGGAGCATCTGCCCGAGCTTCCCGGCTGGGAGATCGACACGCGGTTCCACACGGCTCGTCAGGTCGGCGGCGACTTCTACGACGTCTTCCCGATCGGCGACGGCAAAATCGCGTTCGCCGTCGCGGACGTCTGCGACAAGGGCGTCGGTGCAGCACTCTACATGGCGCTCAGCCGCAGCCTGATCCGCGCGTTCGTCTGGCAGGACAACCTCCAGGAGAACGTCGAGAAGGTCCACACCCAGCGGACGGTCGAGGGAGCTCCTCGGCCGGTCACGCTCGCGAACGACTACCTCACGAGCTTCCACCTCAAGATGAACATGTTCGTGACGCTGTTCTTCGGGGTGCTCGATCCGGTCACGGGGCACGTGCAGTACGTCAACGCGGGGCACAACGCTCCGGCGGTCATCACGGGCGAAGGCAAGGTGAAGGCGCGGCTCACGACGACCGCTCCGGCACTCGGCATGATGCCCGGCGCCCGTTACAAGATGGCCGAGGTGACGCTCGATCCAGGCGACAGCCTGCTGGCGTTCACCGACGGCGTCACCGAAGCGCGCAGCCCGACGCGGACGTTCTACACGGACGAGCGGCTGGTCGCTCTGCTCGAGCGGCCGTGGCAGTCGGCGAAGACGCTCCTCGACGAGATCGAAGCAGACATGCACGAGCACGTTCAGGACGCCGAGCAGTCCGACGACATCACGATCCTCGGGATCCGGCGCGTGCCGGCGTAGCAAAGGGTTCAAAGGTCCGAGAGAGGGCGCCGCGAGAGCGGCGCCTTTTTCTTTGGGGGGATAGGACGAATAGGACCTATAGGACGAATAGGACCAATAGGACCCACCCTCCCATCGTTGACCGAGGGTGGGCGGGTCCCATAGGTCCCATTGGTCCAATCGTGGCGCGCCAGTTGGATAGAATGCCCAGCCAAATGGAACGATTCATCGTCGAAGGCGGTCGCCGCCTCGAAGGGACCATCCGTCCCGGCGGCAACAAGAACGCCGCGTTGCCGATCCTTGCCGCCTGTCTCCTGACCGACGAGCCGATCGTCCTGCGCAACCTGCCGGACATCCAGGACGTCCGCGTCATGCTCCAGATCCTCGAGGGCCTCGGTGCCTCGGTGGATCGGTTGGAAAACAACGTCGTCCGGATCCACGCGAAGGGCGAGATCTCGAGCCATCCGGATCCCGAGCTCTCGAAGAAGATCCGCGCATCGATCCTGCTG
>JBAQWH010000240.1:0-1531 GCA_049298815.1 Thermoanaerobaculia bacterium
TGGCTCTCAACCGACTTCGTACGCTGCTCGCACCCGACCGACCGCTCGTTCTCGCCTTTCGCTGCTCCGCCCGCTAAACGCCAATCCACCACCCGGCTTGAGCAACACGCCCTGAAGCCGGGGCCTGAATTCTGTCGGCCGCTACGCGGCCTCGTCGACCCTGGGGAACTCAGAGAAAGGCGCTAAGCCCCTACTTCGCGAGCACATCCGCCGCTTCGTTCACGACCGCCGCGTACCGGTCGATCGCGGCCGCGGCGACGACGACCTGCTCCTCGGCTTCCTTCCAGTTGCGCTGCTCGAGCGCTTCGCGGATGCCGGGGAGCGTCTTGACGCCGTAGCCGGTGTAGAAGCCGGGCGCGTAGATCTGGTGACGGTACCAGGCCCTGCGCGGAAGTCCCTCCTCGCGCAGCAGAGCGCGTTCACTTCCGCGGAGCAGTGCGTTGAGCTTCCTGCGCGATGCTGCATCGAGCGCCGCCGCACGGCCCATCGCCTTCTCCAGCCCCTCGGATGCGCGGCGGAGCCTGTCGACTGCATTGTCGAGCGGTGCGAAGTTGAGATGCGGTGCCGCGGTCTGGACCGCGCTGATTGCGAGCTTCTTCTTCGGGTCCTGGGCGAGCGCGATCGTCCCGTCGTTCACGAGCCGGTTCCGCTCCTCGATCTCGTCCCGCAGCGATCCCGCGAGGTCTTTCACTTCGCCGGCGAAGCGCGCGATCGTCGCCGCGTACGCGCTCGTGTCGAACGGCAGGACGTCCGCGTTGGCCAGACGCAGAACGATGCGCCCTCCGACCTGCGCGAGTGCGGCCCCGTAAGCGAAGTCGGTGTCGCCGAAGCGGGCGAAGTGATCGTAGGAATCGAAGGCGGAGTGGTAGACGCCGGCGGGGTCTTCGCCTCCGAAGCCGATGTTGAGCGACGCGATGCCGAGGTGGTCGATGAAGACCGTGTAGTCGGAGCCGGCGCCGAGCGAGCCGATCGCGAGGTCGCGGCGATTGCGGACCTCCGCGCGTGCGCGTCCCGAGCTGTTCACGATCCGCTGCGCGCGGAGGCGCTCGGCGACCGAGACCTTCGTCTGCGGATCGACGACGTCGCGCGCGACCTCGTTCATGAACGGCTCCAGCGAATGCGAGCCGCTGACGCCGAGGAATCCGCGGCCGTTCGAATCGGAGTTCACGTAGGCGACCGCCTTGCTGCGGAGTTCCGCCGCATGCGTCTCGGCCCATTCGGTCGAGCCGATGAGCCCCTGCTCTTCGGCATCCCACGCCGCGTAGACGATCGTCCGCTTCGGTCGTTTGCCGCTCTTCGCGAGCTCCCCGATCACGCGTGCTTCTTCCATCATGGCGACGAGGCCGCTCACCGGATCAGAAGCGCCGAAGACCCACGCGTCGTGGTGGTTTCCTCGGACGATCCACTCGTCGGGATGCTCGGAGCCGCGCAGCTTCGCCACGACGTCGTATGCCGTCACGAGGTCCCAGTTGAACTCCAGCGCGAGGTGCACGCGCGCCTGACCGGGACCGAAGTGGTAGGTGATCGGAAG
>JBAQWH010000241.1:0-14766 GCA_049298815.1 Thermoanaerobaculia bacterium
CATCCAGGCCGCGTTCTGCTGTGGCGGCGCCTGCAGCTCGCGGGTCAACGCGTCGGCGCCGCGGTCGATCAACCCCTGATCGACGCGGAAACCGAGCGCCTTGCCTCGGAGCAGGACGTGCAGCACCCACGACGTCAGGTACGGCGACCCGGTCGTGCACCGGCCGCTCCAGAATGCGAACGCACCGTCGGCGCACTGGAACCGCCGTAAATCATCGAGTGCGGCCTGCGCTTCCACACGCGTCTTCGAGGGATCGATTCCCGGCAATGGGAACGCGTGGCCGAGCTCGGACGCGAGCAGCAGCGCAAGCGCTGCCGAGGCGCGCTGTTCGGCGCAGCCGTGCGGATACTCCACGAGGTACCGCGCCCCTTCGCCGAGGCCGACCATCGCGGTCGACGCAAGATCGACCTTCAGCCCGCCGTAGCCTGGAACCACGTTCTCCGGGATGCGCAACGACTCCTCGGCGCGCGGTTTCGCCGTCCCGTACGCAGCGACGGTCTCCGGCGTCACGAGCACACGCACCGGGATGACGTCTTCGAATGCATCGGTCTCGCGGCCCATTTTCACGCGCATCTGCACGCGCGCCTCGCCTGCCATTTTCGCGACCGCGGAGAACCGCACTTCGCTCGCGCGTCCGGCCGCGACCTCGACCTCCGCCTTCTCCTGTTCGAAGGCGAGCACCGACGGATCGAGGCTGCGGATCGTGACGCTCGCACGACCGCCCTTCTTCGACTGGTTGTGCACGACTCCGCCGAAGAACGCCTTGTCGCCGGCAGCGAGGAACCGCGGCCACGCCGCCGTGATCATCAGCGGCTGGTTGATCCGGATCTCGTCCTCAGCCCAGCCGAAGCGAGACGCACGATCGGCGGCAACCGCCATGATCCGGTACGTCGTCAGCGACTCGGGGAGCGTGATCTGCGTCCGCGCTTTGCCGTTCGCGTCGGTGACGAGCGAGCCGACCCAGAATGCGAGGACGCGGAAGTCCTTCCGCAGCATCCCAGGCCCGGCGTCCACTCCTCCGCCACCGCCCTCCCCCCCGCCCTTCGGTGTGAGGACGCGGCGGCTGACGATGCGCGTGCGCGAGTCGATCGTCGCGACCTGCAGCGCTTTGCGGAGCCAGACCGACCCGAGCACGTCGGGCGTGCGATACGAGGTGAGCGACAGGACGCCGTAATCGACGGCCCAGAGCGTGACCTCGGCCTGCGACGGGTTGCCGCGGACATCGCGCACGTCGACGTCGATCGTCGCCTTCGACGCGGGGCGGTAGTCGTCCGCGTTCGCTTTCACCGCGACCTGCAGCCGCTTGCTCGCGTCCTCGACCATCAGCTCCACGTAGCCGAGTCGGAACGACGGCTTGCCCGGATCGCTGCCGTCGCGGCCCGGATCCTTGCTCGTCCGTCCCTTGATGAGGAGGACCGAGATGAAGACGTTCGGGATGTCCGCCTCGGTGATCGGAACGGTGATCGTCTGTTGCGTCGAAGTGAGGTCGAACGACTTCCACGTGCGGACGCCTTCGCGCTCGGTCGTGAGCAGCGCGGTGGCGCTCTCCCACGGCGACTTCACGAGGATGCGTGCGGTCTCGCCCGGCTTCCACGTGGCCTTCTCCGGCACGAGGTCGATGCGATTGTGGTCGTAGCGCTGCCAGGCGGTGTATCCCCCGCCCATCGCGTAGAACCAGACGTGCGTCGTCGTGCTGCGCCCTTCCGCATCCTCGGCGCGGGCCGTGATGAGGTACTCGCCCCCTTCGGCGAGCGGGAGGTGCAGCGGCACCGCCGTCGCAGCGCTCGTGATCGTCCACTCGCCCGCGGCGATTTCCTTCCGCTCGCTGTCCCACTGGTAGAAGCCGTCGCCTTCCGCCTGACGGACGCTCGTCCACTGGATGCGCTTCAGTTCCACCTTGACCGGGACGCCGGCGACCGCGAGTCCGTCGAGGCCGGCTACGACGACGTCGGTGTCGACGCCTTTCTTCGCATCGGCGAAGTAGTCCGGCCGCTTCACGCCGACGTACCATGGCGCGGCGTCGACGCGGAACGACGCGCGCCCGGCGATCTGCTGCCGCGTGACGTCGGTGACGACGCCTTCGACGCGATACTCGTACGGCCGCCCCGCGGCTTTCTCCGTCTCGAGTGAGAGTGCGAGCTCGCCGGCCGCACTCAGCTTCGCCTCGGCCTTGTTGATGACCTCCTCGCCGCGCTCATCCGATTCATCCCATCCGAGGAAGACGTGGCGGTCGGACGGCCAGCGGTCCGTGATCGCGGAGGGAACGGTGTAGAGGCCGCGCTTCGAGTAGGCCCATCGCACGGGAGCCCCGCTCATCGCGCCGCCGAACAGGTACTTGCCGGTGATGCGGGCGTCGAGCTTCGTGCCGGCGAGGGTGCTCGCGGAGGTGAGGGTCGCATCGACGCGGAAGTCCGGCCGTCGGTACGCGGCCACGAGGACGTTCGCACGGATCGGCTCCGCGTTCGGACCGGTGGTTGCGGTGACGGCGTAGTCGCCGAGCGGCGCGTCGTCGGGGAGGCGGAACGTCCACTCCGCGCTGCTCCAGTCGGAGAGCTTCACGGTCCGCTTCTCGACCTCATTGCTCTGGCTGTCGGTGAGCGTCACCTGGATCTCGGTGCCGCTCGGGAGGAGGCGCATCCCCTGCGCCGCGTCGCTCCGTGCGATCAGCTTGAAGTGGATCTCCTCGCCGAGCTTGTAGACGCCCCGGTCCGTGAAGATCGTCCCTCGCAGGAGCGGATCCGCCTCCGCGAGGTCGTAGCTGACGCCGAACGTCCACGGATTGATTCCCTCGTTCCAGTCGCTCCCCACATACGCGACATCGCCGTCCTTCTCCGCCGTCGCAATGAAGTTCAGGTCGGACAGCGAGCGCCACGAGATCGACCAGCGGTCGGGCGGGTTCGGCCCCTTGTCGCGGCGGAAGTCGGCGCGCGGCACGATCGCGAGACCACGCTCGTCCGTCGTGCCGGTCCAGGCGATCTGGTTGTCGCGGCCGCGGATCGAGACCTTCGCGGCAGGCACCGGTGCGCCGGTGTCGAGGCGCGTCACCCTGACGATCGCATTGACCGGGCTGTCCTTCACGCTGATGCCGAGGTTGGTCGACTGGACGATCGTCGACTGCACGCCGGGACGGTTCTCGCGGGCTCCCTTGAACGGGCCCGACGGCTGGACCGCGGCCCACACGATTCCCTGGTTGTCGCCGCCGAGGGCCGGCTTCAGGTCGAGGCCGAGCGCGTGCGTCTTGTTCGGCGTCAGCGAGACGGCTCGCGTCTGCGGCTGCGTGGGCGGTACTTCCGCGGGCGACGTCTTGAGCTTCTGCATCGCCGGAAGGAGGCTCTCCAGCGTCAGCGGCGCGAGCCACTGTTTGATGCTCCGATAGTTGCGCGCGTGGAACGGGAGGATCGATCCGCCGTCGGATTCCCAGACGCCATGCCCCGACGAGAGACTGACGAACGCACTGCGGTTGCCGTACTCGACGATCGTCGTCCAGGCGTAGCCGAGCGTCTGACCGTCCACTGCAGTGAGCGAAGGGGCGGCGCGGATCGCATAGCGGTGCGCCGGCTCGATCGAGTAGCCGAGCTCGTCGAGGCTGTAGTCGCTCGAGGGGTATTCGTAGTCACGCTTCGGAGCGGAAGACTCGAGGACCTTCTCCGCCGCAGGGTTCGTGATGTCGGTGACGGTGATCGACTTCCTCACGGAATCGAAGGGAATCCCGGCGAACGTGCGGAACGAAACCGCCGTGCGCCAGTCGGGGTCGCAGCCGGCCGTGCAGTAGGGGTTCGAGGCGAACAGCGTCGGCTCGAGCTCGATCGTGTACTCCTGAGGCTCGCCCTGGGCGCGTGCGGTGCTGCGGGCGAGTTTCGCGTCGAGCGTCAGGCGAATCCACGTGTCCGACGGCACGCCCGGTTTGGTCTCGAGGACGACGAGCTCGGGCACGGACGGGAAGCGCTTCTTGTCCCAGTCGCTCGCGGCGAACGCGAGGACGGTGTCGGCGTCGGACTTCGCAGCCGCCTCCGTCTTCGCGACCTTTGCCTCGAAGGCAGCGATCGCGGCGGGATCCGTGCGCGCAAGACGCTCCCGCGCGGCGTCGGTCAGCAGAGGGATCTCGACCGGGTGCCCCTGCGTCCGGAGCTTCACGTGGGGGAGGATCGTCGCGGCGTCGACCGGCTGGTTGAACCGCAGCGCGATCACCACGGCGCCGCCGGCCTTGCCTCCCTTCCGGTACCACTCCGGATACATCAGCTGCACGGTGGGAGTCGTGAAGGTGAAGCGATGGCTGCGCTCGAGCGTGTTCCCCGCGAGCGAGGTCGCGCTCTGGTCGATCGTGACGGCGAAGGCCGTCGCGAACGGAAGCGGATTCTTCGGGTCCGGAGTGAAGATCAGCGTGGTCGTCCCCGACCAGCGGAACGTTCCCTTCACGGCCGGCTCGATGCGGAAGAACGGCGCGGCGACCGTCGCGGGGATCTTTCCGAGCGCCACCATCGGCTCGGAGAAGACCACCCGGATCTCGCTCGCCTCGGCCCGTGTCGCGATCTCGCCGTTCGGTCCGGCGCTGACGATGCGGAGCGTCGGCGCCGCGTTCGCGGCCGACACGAATCCCACGAGACAGAGCGCAGCCATCAATTGCTTCATGGCAGCAGTTTACGGCGGAGCGGCGTGCGGGGGCGAAGGGGGATAGGACGAATAGGACCTATAGGACCTATAGGACCCGCCCGCCCGAGTGTCCTGGGTGGTGGGTTCCTATGGGTCCCATAGGTCCTATTGGTCCCATTGTCCTATTGGTTCCTTCCTCCCGACCTCACACCCTCTCGATCGCGTGCACCTTCACGTTCACTTCGCGCGCGTAGTGCCGCAGGGGTGCTTCTTCGGAGCGGCGGATGCCGGCAGCCCAGATGAGCGTCTCGTCGAGCTCGAGCACCTCGGCCCGCTGAACGGGGTACGGCTGGTGGCTCACCCGGCCGCGATACAGCTGCTTTCCCGTGTCCTCCGCGTAGAGGATGTATCGCTCCAGGAGGAAGTGCTCGAGGGTCCCCGGGTCTGCAGGCTTCACCGCCCCCTCGAGCGGGCGGTAGCGGAACATCCCGTTCGCCGGCATCGGCCCGCGGTCGTCGTCCCTCTGCGTCCTGAGCTCGACCACCGGGAACGTGTCGCTCGACGCACGGAACTCCATCTCGGCGCGGTAGTAGTTCAGGTGGAAGGCCATGCGCGCTGCCGCGACCGCGACTGTACTGTTCGCATCGAGGCTGAAGAACCAGACGCCGGGATCCCTCCCGCCTTTGTGCACGTACGTCCGGACGTTCACCTCGTGCATCGCCGAGAGGCCCGGGATCGGCGGCATCGAGACCGCGCGGATTCCGGTCATCGTGAAGGGCACCAGACCGACGTACGCGTTCCCGTCGAACGTGTCGATCGTCAAGCCCGACGGCACGAGAGCCTGAAGGCTCGCGGCTGGAACGGCCCAGTGAAGGAACAGCAGGTGGTGCCAGTTCTGATGCATGAGAACCGGCGAGTCGGGCTCGAGCGTCGGGGTGATGCGGTCGATCGAATCGTGCTGAGACATGGCGGACCCGTGTGAAGCAAGCGGAGCGCCATGGTTAGTCGTTAGTCGTTAGTGGTTAGTCGTTAGCGGGACGCGAGAACCTCGCGCTTCTACTGACCACTGGCCACTGACCACTGACCACTGACTACTCGAAGAGATCGTACTCGGCCACCGGATGCTCGACCGGCGGAGTCCAGCGCCACGTCTCGAAGAAGTAGAGATCGAGGATGACCAGGATGACCTCGCGGGTCATGCGCCAGCGGGAGACGAGACCTTCCGCGAAGCCGCGCTTCGACTCTTTGATGACGTGTCCGAGGTCGTAGATGATCGTGTGGTGCTGCGGCAGCCCGGTGCGGGCGCAGAAGCAGTTGAGGGCCGCCTCGATCTTGTAGTGCGACTGGTACTGCACCGGGACGGTCTCGAAGACGCGGCGGCGCATGACGCGAATCCCCGACAGGACCGGACCGAACTGGAGCTTGAGGTGGAAGAAGTTCGCGATCGTGCCGCGGTCGCGGACGCCGATGTTCATCTCGCACTCGCCTCGAGCGACCGGGCCGATGAGCTCCTCGATGTGTTCCTCGGTGACGTTGAACATGTCGCCGTCGCAGAAGAAGAGGATGTCGTTGGACGCGTTCGCGACGCCGACCGCCATCGCGAAGCCCTTCCCGTGGTTTTCGTGGAGGGCGATCGTCTTGACGTCGAACTGCCGGGCGATCGCGACCGTGCGGTCGGTCGAACCATCGCTGACGACGATCACTTCGTCGATGAGCGGACTCCGGCTGAGGGCGCGCACGACGTCTGCGATCGTGTTTTCCTCGTTGTAGGCAGCGATGATGGCGGTCGTACGCAACAGGTCTTCTCCGATATACGCGGGGTTCCGCCCGGTCGGAAGTGCAACCGGCAGACCAGCGGATCATACCCGATCGAATGGCTGGGGCTGGCGGGCGGGGGAGTTCCCGGATGACGGCACCTCTCTGTGCGCCTCCGTGTTCTCTGTGCCTCTGTGGTGAATCGTTCCCCCCCCCGCGGGATCGGAAACTCGCCGGGCCAGCACTTTGCACCCTGGCTCATCTGTCATGAAACGATCTCTCACCTACGGCGGCGTGCTCACGATCCTCTGCGTGGCAGCCGCTGCGGCCCTTCTCCTCTCGGGATGCAGCGCGATCCAGAGCCTCGCGGACATCCAGAACCCGCGCTACAGCATCCGTGACGTCCGGCCTCGGATCGACATCACCCTGCCGCTCTCGGCGTCCTCGATCGATCTCGAGTTCGCCCTCGAAGTGGACAATCCGAATCCCGTCGCACTCCGGCTCGACCGGCTGGACTTCAACCTGTTCATCAACGATTCGCGCATCCTCGACGGCATCAGCGACCAGCGGATTCAGATTCCGGCCAGGGGAATCGGCGACGTCCGCCTGCGCACGCGCATCGGCTACGACAGCCTTCGCGGCCTGTTCAACGAGATCGCGGACGTCATCCGCGGCAACCGCGCGCGATACGAGATCCGCGGAAATGCGTACTACGACACCCCGGTCGGACAGGTAAAGCTGCCGCTGACGGTGTACTCGAACTCGCGGTAGGACGAATAGGACGGTAGGACCAATAGGACCTATGGGACGAATAGGACCAATAGGACCCCGCCCACCCGGCAGAAGTCTCAGGGTGGTGGGTCCTATTGGTCCTATAGGTCCTATTGGTCCTATTCGTCCTATCGCCCCCCCCGTTCCGCTACCGCGTGGCGTCCCTCACGACCGTGATCTCCTGCGCGAGATAGCGTCCTCCGCTGTTAACACCCCGTACGGTGATCTCGTCGCCGCGCTCGAGGTCCTGAACCGCGTACTCCCGGCTCTGGTAGACCACGCGCGTTTCGGCGTCGTAGTAGATCGACTGTCCCTGTCGGCTGTCGCGCAGGTTGTTCACGTACGCGACGTCGAGGTCGATTCTGCGGGCGTTGGTGTCGATGCCGGCCACGGTGCCGCGGACGTCCGATGGCTGCTCGACCGACGGGCTGCCAAGGATCGTGCCGAGATCACCCAGGCTGCCGAGCTGGGAACAGGCCGCGAGCAGCAGAACCGCTGCTGCGACGAATGATGCTCTTCGCATTCGAGTCCTCCTGAGTCAGAATGCCCAGCAAGGACTGAGCCTCCCAGATTGACTGACCGCAGACGAAGCCTGCTCTACCTCGGCAGTGTCGCGAGCGTCCTCTACTTCTCCGAGGGCCTCCCATTCGGCATCGTCAAAGAGTTCGTGCCGATGTATCTGCGGTTCCAGGGGGTCGACCTGACGTCGATCGGCCTGCTCAACGTCGTCGCCTTTGCCTGGACGTTCAAGTTCCTCTGGTCGCCGCTCATCGACGAGTTCGGGACCTACCGCCGCTGGATCACGACCGCGGTTGCGATCATCACGCTCACCCTCGCCGGCATGGCGGTCGCCCATGAGCTCGGCCCGCTGTTCTACGGACTCGTCGCGCTGCTGGCGATCGCGTCGGCGACGCAGGACATGGCGGTCGACGCCTTCACGATCCGCGCGACGCCGCAGAAGATGTTGGGGCACATCAACAGCATCCGGGTCACCGCCTACCGCCTGGCGCTGATGCTTCCCGGGGTCCTGGGCGTCGTCGCCTCACGGTTCGGATGGACCGCGGCGTTCGCCACCGCGTCCGTCAGCGCCGCGATCATCTTCGTGATCGCGCTGTCGCTCCCCGACGACCGCGGACAGGTGGTCGCCGAGCGTCCGAACTTCGTCAGCGCCCTCAAGCACTGGCTCCTCCGCCCGAAGGCGGGTCTGCTGCTCGCCATCGCGCTCACCTACCGCCTCGGTGAGTTCGCGATCGTCTCGATGATCAAGCCGTTCTGGGTCGATCGCGGTTACTCCGCCGCCGAGATCGGAACGATCACCTCGATCGTCGGAGTGATCGTCTCGATCCTCGCGGCGATCGCAGGCGGGGCGCTCGTCGCGAAGTACGGCCTCTACCGTTCCCTCATCGGAGTCGGCATCGCGCAGGGGATCGCCAACGTCGGGTACGCCGTGGTCGCAACGTTCGAGACCGGACGCGGAGCGATCTACGTCGCCGCCGTCCTCGAGAACATCGGCTACGGCCTCGGCACGACCGTTTTCCTCGCATTCCTCATGTCGCTCTGCGATCGCGACCGCGCGGCCACCGAGTACGCCCTCCTCTCGGCCGCGTTCGCGCTCACCGGGAACATCATGGCCAGCGCGAGCGGCGCGATCGCCGAATACGCCGGCTACTCGTTCTACTTCTGGATGACCGTGTTCCTCGGCGTTCCGGCGCTGTTCCTGATTCCATTCGTCAAGGACGCGATCCCGGAAGAGCCGGCAGAGCCCGCAACCGAATAGCCTTCACTCTTCGCTCTTCTCCCCTCACACTTCCCTCATGAGACATCGCATCTACGTCGACGCCGTCGAGCCGGAGACGGTCGTGACCGGCGAGGAGTTCCACCACGCGTCCCGTGTGGTCCGGCTGCGCGAAGGTGAAGCGGTCGAGGTGTTCGACCGGGCCGGGCGATCGGCCGCCGGCATCGTGGCGGGCATCGGCAGGGACTCGCTGACGGTCCGCGTCGAGCGCGAGCTGCCGTCGCGCGAAGCGCCCGTCCCGTTGCACCTCGCGATGGCGATCATCAACCTCGAGAAATTCGAGCTGGTGCTCCAGAAGGCGACCGAGCTCGGGGCCGCATCGTTCGTTCCGCTCGTCACCGACCGCGTCGAGCTGCGGCGCGAGCGCTACGCCGGCAAGAGCGAGCGCTGGAACAAGGTCATCCTCGAGGCGGTCAAGCAGTCCGGCCGGAGCAGGGTGCCTCCACTCAGCGAGCCGGCGACGTTCGACGAGGTCGTCCGGCGCCCGGGCCTGAAGATCGTCTTCGACGCCGACACCGAGCCGTCACAGGCAGGCGACGAGGGCGAGGCGACGCTGTTCGTCGGCCCGGAGGGTGGATGGAGCGAGCGGGAGCTCTCGCTTGCGGGCGAGCTCGGCTGCACGTTCCGCCGGCTTGGACCGCGGCGTCTCAGGGCGGAAACCGCCGCCATCGTGGCAGTCGCCACAACCGAATTGCGTTCCCGTGAACGCGACTGAGGTGGTCTGAGGCAACTTGTCGCGTGCGCTCAGGCAACACCCGACGTGATTCGGGTCACCGGCGACCTTTGATGGCCACGCCGCAAAATCACGCGACCAGAAAGCGAGGTTCGGAAATGACACCAACAGTTGTCGAAACCGCGACCACTCCCACCGCCACCGAAGCACCGGTGAGCGTCCTGAAGCAAACCCTCAGACAGAAGATCGAGGCGCACCGTCCGCGGACGAACCGTCTCGTCAAGGAGTTCGGGAAGGTCGTCATCGACCAGGTCACCATCGACCAGGCGATCGGCGGGGCGCGCGACATCCGCAGCCTCGTGACCGACATCTCCTACCTCGACCCGCAGGAAGGCATCCGCTTCCGCGGCATGACGATCCCCGAGACCTTCGCGGCGCTCCCGAAGGCTCCCGGCTCCGAATACCCGACGGTCGAGTCGTTCTGGTACTTCCTGCTGACGGGCGACATCCCGACGCAGGCGCAGGTCGACGAAGTCGTCGCCGAGTGGAAGGTCCGCCAGGCCGTCCCGCAGTACGTCTTCGACACGCTGCGCGCGATGCCGCGTGACAGCCACCCGATGGCGATGCTGTCGGTGGGCCTGCTCGCGATGCAGAAGGACTCGAAGTTCGCGAAGGGGTATCACGATCCGAGCTTCAACAAGACCAAGGCCTGGGAGCTCGTGTACGAGGACTCGTACGACCTCGTCGCACGCATCCCGGTGGTCGCAGCGTTCATCTACAACCTCAAGTACCGGAACGACAAGCAGATCGACATCGACCCGACGAAGGACATGGGTGCGAACTTCGCGCACATGATCGGGCAGAGCAAGACCTACGAGGACGTCGCGAGGATGTACTTCATCCTCCACTCCGATCACGAGTCGGGGAACGTCTCGGCGCACACGACCCACCTCGTGCACTCGGCGCTCTCCGATCCGTACTACGCCTATTCGGCCGGCCTCAACGGCCTCGCAGGACCGCTCCACGGTCTGGCCAACCAGGAAGTGCTCGACTGGACGCTCAAGTTCCAGGACAAGTACTGCCAGGGCGTCGAGCCGACCAAGGAGCTCATCACCCAGGCGCTGTGGGACACGCTGAACGCCGGCCAGGTCGTGCCGGGCTACGGCCATGCCGTGCTCCGCAAGACCGACCCGCGCTACATGGCGCAGCGTGAGTTCTGCCTCAAGACTCCGGGCCTCAAGGACGATCCTCTCTTCAAGCTCGTCTCGATGATCTTCGAGGTCGCCCCCGGAGTGCTCACCGAGCAGGGCAAAGCGAAGAACCCGTGGCCGAACGTCGACGCGCAGTCGGGCGTCATCCAGTGGTACTACGGCCTCACCGAGTGGGATTTCTACACCGTCCTGTTCGGCGTCGGCCGTGCGCTCGGCTGCATGGCGAACATCACCTGGGACCGCGGCCTCGGCTACGCCCTCGAGCGTCCGAAGTCCGTCACCACCGCGATGCTCGAGAAGTGGGCAGACGAAGGCGGCCGCAACCTCGGCTGATCCGCGAACACAGAAGTCCGATCCCGAGGGAGGCGCTTCGGCGCCTCCCTTTTTCGTTCCTCGATTTCGGCGCTCAGGAACCCGTGCGACGGTAGTCTGGCACCGTTGGTGATAGATTCGACGGGCACGACGGAGGGCAGGAAAGTGGCCGATACACTCACGATTACGGACAATCGCACCGGAAAAACCTACGAAGTCGGGATCACGGACGACACGGTCAAGGCGACCGATCTCCGCCAGATCAAAGTCAAAGACGACGACTTCGGGATGATGACCTACGACCCCGCGTTCATGAACACGGCGTCGTGCCGCAGCTCCATCACCTTCATCGACGGCGACAAAGGAATCCTCGAGTACCGCGGCATCCCGATCGAGCAGCTCGCGGAAAAGAGCACCTACCTCGAGACGGCGTACCTCCTTCTCAACGGCAAGCTTCCGACCGCGAGCGAGCTGAAGGCGTGGGAGTACGACGTCACGATGCACACGATTCTCAACGAGAATCTGAAGTCGCTGATCGACTCGTTCCGCTACGACGCCCACCCGATGGGGCGCCTCATCTCCACGATGTCGGCGCTCGGCACCTTCTACCCCGAGGCGAAGAACGTCTTCGACCCGGAAGTCCGGCACAAGCAGATCGTCCGGATCATCGCGAAGATCATCACCATCGGCGCGTTCAACTACCGGCGCAGCATCGGGATGCCTTACGCCTATCCCGACAACGACCTCTCGTACCCCGGCAACTTCCTGAACATGATGTTCAAGATGACCGAGAGCAAGTACAAGGTCGTCCCGGCGCTCGAGCGCGCGCTCGACATCCTCTTCATCCTCCACGCGGACCACGAGCAGAACTGCTCGACGAGCACGATGCGGGTCATCGGCAGCTCGCAGGCCGACCCATACTCGGCGGTCGCCGGCGCTGCGGCCGCCCTCTACGGCCCGCTCCACGGCGGCGCGAACGAAGCCGTGATCCACATGCTGCGCGAGATCGGCTCGACGAAGAACATCCCCGCCTTCATCGAGAAGGTGAAGAAGGGCGAAGGGAAGCTGATGGGCTTCGGCCACCGGGTCTACAAGAACTACGACCCGCGCGCGAAGATCATCAAGAACGCGGCGTACGACGTGTTCGAAGTCACCGGCAAGAACCCGCTGCTCGACATCGCCCTCGAGCTCGAGAAGATCGCCCTCGAAGACGAGTACTTCGTGAAGCGCAAGCTCTACCCGAACGTCGACTTCTACTCAGGCCTCATCTACCAGGCGCTCGACATCCCGATGGAGATGTTCACGGTGATGTTCGCCATCCCGCGCGTCACCGGCTGGCTCGCCCAGTGGCAGGAGCTCGTGCAGGATCCGGATCAGAAGATCTCGCGCCCCCGCCAGATCTACACCGGCGCCCGCGAGATCGACTTCGTGCCGATCGGGAAACGGTAGGGGGGCGGCAGGATAGGACCTATAGGAATAGGAGCTATGGGACCCATAGGACCAATAGGACCTATGGGACCCCGCCCACCCCACCGAAAGCCCCACCTCGGGGCGGGTGGGTCCTATTGGTCCTATTGGTCCTATTGGTCCTATTGGTCCTATTGGTCCTATAGGTCCTATTCGTCCCATTCGTCCTATTCGGACTTCCTCAGCGCTCCCGCCCACCACTCCCCGCGCGCGCGCTCCTCGACGAGAGCGAGGCCGTGCGTTGCGGCAGCCGCGACCACGTCGTCCCTCCGCACGAGCAGGATCCCGCTCAGAATCAGGGTGCCCTTCGCGGCCAGTCGCGCCACCACGTCGCCTAGCAGAGGGAGGATCACCTCCGGGATGATGTTCATCGTGATCACGTCGAAGGAGCCGCCGCGGAGCGCTTCGACGGAGCCGATGAAGAGCGGCATCGTCTCCGCCGGAATCCCGTTGCGGATCCGGTTGTCGCGGAGCGCGCCGTAAGCGTCGGTGTCGTTGTCGAAGGCGATCGCGCGCCGTGCACCGAGCCGATGCATCGCGATCGCGAGGATTCCGCTCCCGGCGCCGACGTCCAGCCCGGCCGTCCCCTCGATCGGCATCCCTTCGAGGAGCTCGATGCAGAGCGAGGTCGTCTCGTGCGAGCCGGTTCCGAAGGCCTGCTCCTGCGGCACGACGATCGTCAGCGCGGAGGGGTCGTCGGGAAGGAGCCGCGCATCGGGGGCGATGACGAACCGCCTGCCGATCCGGATCGGCTCGAGCGACTGCTGGTAGAGCTCGAGCCAGTCGACGCGCTCGCGCTCGACTGCGTGGAGCTCGACCTCCGCGACCCCCTCCAGCTGGCTTGCGACCGCGTCACGGTCTTCCGCGGAGGCGAAGTACGCAGCCACCGTCGTCGTCCCGTTCGCATCCCACGAGGTGCTTCCGGTCGACGCGCTCCCGAACAGATGCACGTGGACGATCCCCTCGGCCTCCCCGTCGCGGGCGTCGAACGAGATCTCGAGTACGAAGTCCTTCACGGCTCGATGCCGAACTTCTCGCGGTAATCCTCGATCGCAGCCTGCACGACCGCCGCTGCGTGGTCGTAGCCGTACGTCCCCGAGACGCGAATGTGCGTCGGGCCTCCCGGCACGAGCTTGTACGTGCTGAAGTAGTGCTCGAGCCGCTCGATGAGAACGGACGGGACGTCGCTGATGTCATGGGCCTCGCCCCAGACGTAGTCGCCGCGGAGGACCGCGATGATCTTGTCGTCCGCCTCGTCCCGGTCGACGAGCTGGAGCCCTCCGATGACGCGCGCCGTCAGCAGGATCTCCGACTTCGCGATCGGACGCTCGCTGAGGATGCAGATGTCGAGCGGGTCGCCGTCGCCGCGGTTCGTCACCGGCATGAGCCGCGAGACGCGGTCTCCGCAGTAGGTCTGCGGGATGAACCCGTACAGGGCCGGCGGCTGCGACGACGTCCGCTGCGGCCGGTCGACGCGCAGATACCCGGTCGCCTTGTCGACTTCGTACTTGATGAGGTCGAACGGGGTGATCTCGACGAACACATTGACTACGCGCGGCGCTTCGTCGCCGGGCGAGAGTCCGTGCCAGGGATGAGGACGCCAACGGGAAAACTTCGTGTCAGACATATTTCCGGGATTCTATGTCACCGCCGTGTGTGACCGAGCGACGTGCCGCTACAATATAGGCGGGCTAATTTGGCCTTCGAGGAGTCAATGACCATGATCGATTTCACGGCGGAAGAGCGCGAATATCTGATCACCGCTCTGCGAGCCGCCCATACCCAGCTCCTGCGGGAACTCCACCACGCCAGCAGCAAGGACTACAAGACGACGCTCAGAGCCCAGATTGAGCTCAACGAACGCGTCACGGTTCGGGTGCAGGCGAACAGCGAAGTCCCCATCGCAGTCTGAGCGAATCTCCCGCGTGGGGGCCGCCTGGCTCCCACGCGGTGCCCCGTCAGGTGAAGAACTCCTTCACCTTCTCGAACACACCCTTTTCCGCCGCGACGTCCGTCCCTTCCATCGCGGCGAGCTGCTCCAGCAGATTCCGCTGCTCATCGTTGAGCGAGGTCGGGATCCTCACCGCGACGTGGACGTAGTGGTCACCGCGTCCGGAGCCGTCGAGGAACGGGACGCCCTTGCCTCTCAGTCGAAAGACCTGCGTCGGCTGGGTGCCCGCGGGAACCCGGAG
>JBAQWH010000242.1:0-6346 GCA_049298815.1 Thermoanaerobaculia bacterium
GGACTGAGACGCCCTCACGCCGCTCCCCCCGAGGAACCCGAGGAACCCCGAGGAACCCGAGGAACTCAGGAACTCAGGGACCGAGGGACCGAGGGACCGAGGGACTCAGGGACTATCCCCGCTCCGCGCGAATGGCACTGCATTCACTCGGCGTGGCACCCACCGCGGAGCCAATCGAAGAACCTCGCGATGTGGTCCGCACTTTTTCGATTTTCTGACATGCGGCTCACGCGAGTCTCTCTTCGGGCGGTTAGAAGTGACCTGCGACAAGTCAATCACCTGACAGAAGTTTCGACGGCATGATTGCCGGACAAGGGGCGTAACGCCCCTTTTTCCTTTTCTGGCCAACCGCTGACGAACGCCAGCGAGATCCGTGGTCAGAGGATGTGCGAGAGCACTCTGGGAAGAATTCCCTGCGGGTACCTCGGCGTGAGCTTTGTCCATCGAACGAGTGGTTTTCGGAGGAAGGGACGCATGAAGCGAAGATCTCGTCGGAACGAACGCGGCATCGCGCTGGTGACAGTGCTTCTCGGCTCGACTCTGCTCATGCTGCTGCTGCTCACGATGCTGCAGATGGCCGAGATGAGCGGGCGGATGGTCGCCCGGCAGCTCACGTCGAGCGGGCAGTCGCTCAACGCCGCCTCCGCCGGCCTCAACGAAGCGCTGTCGTGGTTCGTGCACCAGAACCAGCAGCCGGTGACGGTGTTCGCGCCGAAGCGCGACCTCACCGCGAATCCGCCGGTGAACGAGACGGAGGATCCATCGGCCGGCCTCGTGCGGTCGTTCGAAGTGTCGACGCCGGGCCGCGTGTGGGGGCGATACAGCCTGCGGACCGCGAGCGTGGTCGACGTGAGCCGGCGCCGGGGCAAGGCGCAGGACGGCACCGTCTGGTGGCTCGAGTCCGAGGGGATCATCTACGTGCGCAACGACGCGGCGAAGGAGCCGGGCGAGGCGCCGAACGTGATCCTCTCGCGCGCCACGATGCGCAGCGAGATCGAGCGGCTCGGGTTGCAGCTCCCGGCGAACGCGGCGATCAACGCGCTCCGCGCCGACGCCGTGAACGTCACGAAGTCGGGCCGCGTGCAGGGAGGAGCGTCGGGGATCGGCATCGCCTATCCGGCCGACACCGGTGCGATCACCGACAAAGGGACGGTCACCGGCAACCCTCCGCAGAACACGACGTCGGGAGCATTCCAGCTCGTCGACGTCTTCGGCGTGACCGAGCAGGAGCTGTTGACGATGGCTGACATCGTCGTCGACGACGAGAAGCAGCTTCCCGATCCTCTCCCGACGATGTCGCTCATCGTCGTCAAGGGGAACGCGACCTTCAACCCGCAGAAGAAGCTCAACGGCAGCGGCATCCTCATCGTCCTCGGGAACCTCACGCTCAACCCGCAGTCGGACGCCTTCTTCAACGGCGTGATCTGGGTCGGGGGGCAGTTCCACATGTCGCCTCCCGCCGTCGTCAACGGTGCGGTCGTCGCGCTCGGAAACGTCACGCTCTCCGCGGGCAACGAGATCGGGGAAGTCAATTACGACGCGGCGATTCTCCAGCAGGTGCGGCTGCAGAAGGGGAACTACCTCTTCTCGCGCACCCCCTGGATCGTCGGACGGAATGGGGGATGACCGTGAACGAACGCGAACGCGGAATGAGTCTGGCCGAGGTGCTCGTGGCGCTTGCGGTCCTATCGACCGTCGTCGTCTTTTCGGGGAACCTCCTCACGGCGGCTTACCGGCGCACCCAGGACAACACGAGCAGGCAGTTCGCCGTGCAGAAGGCGATGTCGATGCTCGAGGAGCTGAAGGCTCTGATCCAGAACGAGGCGACGTCGGCGGTGCTCGACTCGTATGACGACGGCACGGTCAACCAGCCGATCCTCACGACGCAGGCCGGGGTGACGGATCCGGCAGCGCACGCCAGCGGAAACCGGAACGTCAGCGGGCGGTGGTTGTTCGAGCGCCGCATCACCGTTCAGAAGGTGCCCGGCTCGAATGACCTTCGCCTCGTGAACGTGAAGGTGTTCGTCAACGATGCCGGAGGGACGCGCCTCCTCGCCGAGGTGGCCAGCGTGCTGACGACGTTCGGACAGAACGCGCCGCCGACGCAGGTCTACGACATCTACCTCATCGCGATCGAGAACGTGCCGGGGTGGTGGGTGTACATGCAGAACGTCGTGCCGTTCGTCGAGAACGCGATGCAGGATCTGGAGTCGCGTCACGCGGGGCTGCAGTTCCGCCGCCACTGGATCCGGAAGCTCTCCTACGGTCGCGATCCCTACTACACGCCCGACGTCAACGCGAAGGTCGAGTCCACCGAGCCGATCGACTCGGTCTACTTCTATCCCGGACTCCTTCCGGCAGGCTCGCCGGTCACCTACTACTACCCGCCCGACTTCTTCAGCGGGCGGGTGAGAGTCGACGGGGTGATCAAGAACGGCTTCGATGCGACTGCGAACCCCTTCCCTTACTCCCTGGCGGATCAGTACGACACCGGCATGCGCTACCAGGATGAGAAGGACCTGTTCGATCTGAGAGTCGCCGCCGGACTCGAGTCGGCCGGCTCTCCGACCCTTCGCCTCCTCCTCGACGACATGTACGCGAACCCGGCGAAGTACACGAACGCGATCCTCATCAACCTCCACGGCGAGCTCCTGCCGTTCCCGCCGCTCCGCAACTACTCCGATCCCGCGAAGGACCCGGCGAAGTACCCGGGCGTTCGCGTCGTCACACATCCCGAACGCCTGCGCTACGGGAGCGGCGACGCGGTGAACCTGCGCGTCTACGCCTACCACACCAACACGGTGGATCCGGCGACGGTCCCGGACTGGATGGGGAAGGGAGGAACCGCGACGCCGATCACCGTCGTCCTCAAGAACGTCACCTGGACCCCTGGAAGCGCGTACGTCACGGCGATCACCGGTGGGGTCGACTTCAGCGGCGACGGCAAGGCCGATTCCTATGCGGCAGGAGCGGCGACGACCACAGCGTCTCCGGTCTCGGCGCCGACCCAGATGTGGTGGACGTCGCAGACGGCCGGCAGCGACACGGTGATCAAGCTCTACAACACACCGCTGAAAGCCCCCTGCGTGAAGGTCAAGAAGGTTTGCGACGGCGGAGGGCTCGACGATGCGCTCCGGCTGTACGACATGCAGTACATCCCGTCGCCCGTCGAGAATCTCCCCGACGCCACCTCACCCCTCGCCTTCACGACGAACCTCGCGAACAAGGACGCGATCGCGAAGAACACCGCGCGCTGGGTGATCAGCATCCCGTCGACGGTCCTGCCGGCGACCGGCGTGCTGACGTACGAGACCCGCATCGGCAACGACTTCAGCGGTGGGGTCTCCAGCCCTCCGCTCGATGCGAAGTCCAACCTGTCGCGGACGTATGTCTACCGCGGCGACGATGCCTGGGCGTTCGGCGATTCGACGAATCCTCCGAACCTCCCGCTGACCGAGCGATTCCAGTTCATGGGCGACCCGCGGCATTGTCCCTATGCCGACCTCAAGATGCCGCACGGCACCTCCGGCCTCGCGCGTGCCAACGCGCTGGGCATGGGCTACAACCGCTACTTCGACGACTTCGACATGGCCGGCGATGACCGCGACGCGGACTGGCCCGGCTGGAGCTATCAGGCGCCCGCGTTGACAGGCGGCTGGTACGGCATCAAGAACAACGGCAGCGACAGCGCGAACAACAACGACGGATGGGAGGGGGGCGGCTCGCTCGAGGTGGACGTTCCGCGGATGTTCCAGGTTCTGCGCTCGTCGATCCTCCGCTCCCACGCGGTCTACACGACCATGACCGGGTTCTCGTACTACTACCTCGGCCTCGGGAACGAGATCGGCTACGACACCGCCAACGGGTTCCCCGAGAGCATTCTGCTGTCCGAGAAGCCGTTCAACGGCGGCAGCGGCAAGCGCAACGAGCAGTCGATCACCAACGAAGTGATCAAGGGCGCGACCGGCGGCGTGAAAGTCATCGCGGAGAACACCACCGGCTGGTGGGGGATGAGCTGGCTCGGCGAGCTCTATCCCGACTCGGCCTACGCGACGTGGAAGACGTCCGGGAATCTCCCGAGCGGTTCCGCTTCCGGGACGTTCGTTCGCGTCCTCCGCGAGAGCGTCGCGACCCACCTCCCGGCGGGGACGTCGTTCGTCGCCTCGGTACGCCGCACCGGTCCGCCGGGAAGCACGGCATTCTTCTGGAGCGGCACCGCGGACGCCACGTTCCATCACGCACCCGCGGACAACACCGAAGGCGCCCTCGACGCCGACGGTACGGTCGTGTCGCAGACCTACAAGCTCCCGCTGCCGTCCACGGTCTCGAACAACCGGCCCTTCGACATCGCGATCAAGGACACTGGCGCGAACCCGAACCACTTCCTCCAGCCGGTCTACGGCGCGGCCACGAGCCTCGGCACCGAGGCGCGGTTCTACAAGCACCAGAACAACATCCAGGGGAGCTCGCTCCTGTCGATGCGCGATGCAAACGCCAACACCGCGTTCGTCGTGGTCAACGGGCTTTCGCCGGTCGGCGAGTCGGGCGTGGCGTTCATCGCACGCTGGTCGTTCCTGAGCCTGGTGCAGAGCTTCTTCTCGGCGGGGCTGACGCAGGTCTCGGGAGTGCCCGATCCCGCGCGCGTCCGCGAGCTGCCGCGGGTCGAGATCACGTCGCCCGACGACTCGATGGAGATCGACGACCCGGCGAACCTGACGGTGACCTGGGAGGTCACCTGGCGGCGCTGGGACGGCATCCGCTACACGCCGTCGTATGCGGAGACGTTCAGTGAAGACACACCGGTCAAGTACGCGCTCCTCTACAGCCGCGACAACGGCAAGAGCTGGCGGTACATGAAGGACGAGACGGTGACCTGCAGGGCGGGAGAACGTCCTGCCGATGCGCTGCTCGAGAGCGGCACGTCGTACACGTGGAGCGTCCCGTCCTCGTCGTTCCCGAAAGGCAACTACCTGATCCGCGTCGAGGCGTACCGCGACACGGTCGCCCTTCACTACGCCTTCCACCAGTACCGCGCATTCATCAAGAGGCCGTAGCCATGCGAGCTCGTACAGAGGGACAGTCCGGCACGTCGCTTCCGGAGATGCTGGTGACCCTCGCGGTCACTACCGCGCTGATGCTGATCATCTACGCTCTGATCGACGATGCGATGCGGGCGACGATGTTCGGCGAGAGCCACAACGACATGACGATCATGACGCAGCGGGTCGTCAACGGGCTGCGAGGCGAGATCCTCCAGTCGCGCGTCGCGTTTCAGGAGGATGCGATCGGCGGCGCGTATCGCTCCGCGCTGCAGATTCCTTCTTCGCTCACGCGATGGTCCGACACCAGGCTGCCGGTGTTCCAGACCGAGCCGACGCTCGATCCCGACAAAGGGACCGGGACCGATCGGCGTGCGGGGAACGCACTGCTGCTGGCGCGCCAGCTCGAGCCTCTCTCCGTCACGTATGACGCCGACGGCGACCCGGTCACGCCCGAGGTCGAGGTGCTGGTCGACCGGTACCGCTTCGATTACTACTTCCTCGTCCGCAACAACGGCCGGAGCTTCGGGCGGACCGGCTACTACGTCGACCTGATGGAAGCTCGGAGCGTCGAGTACGCGGACTACTTCCAGCTGAGCTCACTCACGCCGGCGCAGAGGCAGCTTGT
The DNA here is from genome assembly GCA_049298815.1 of Thermoanaerobaculia bacterium. GTDB lineage: Bacteria > Acidobacteriota > Thermoanaerobaculia > Gp7-AA8 > Gp7-AA8 > JBAQWH01. Next base: position 5,668 of record JBAQWH010000242.1, read on the forward strand.
GGTGCCTCGAGTGCAGGCAGCGGGGCTCACGCGGGCGTGGGATCCGGGCGAGGCGATCGGGAGCGCTTTCTACGAGCTCGCGCCGGCCGCGTCGGGAGCGTTCGCGGCTGCGGTGACCTCGCCGACGATCGCCGTGGCGCGGACCGCGAGCCTCCTGCCGGAAACGCGGGGAGGGAGGGTGAGCGGAGCGATCGAGTACTCGATCAGCTTCGTTCCGGACTCTCCGGTCCAGCCGTTTCCCATCACGTCCCCGATGACGTTCTACGCGCAGCCGGATCCGGACGCACCGAAGTTCCCCGCCGGCTTCGAAGTGAAGATCGCCGGCCCCTCGGGGAACCGCCGCGTCGGCGTGCGGCTGGTGCTGATGTCGCACTACCGCGCGAAGACCTACGAATCGCAGCAGGCCCTCCTCACGGCGTCGGCGAGGTTCTAGCGCAGTTTCATCGTCTTCAGGTTGAGGATGAGCGCGTCTGTGTGCGCTGGACGCGCCCTGGTGCTGCTCTTTGGAACGGCGTCAGGGCAGCCGCTCGACGGTTCCTTCGTGCATGTCGTAGTACGCGGCGACGAGTTGCACTTTGCCTGACTGCACTGCTTCGCGGACCACCTGGCTGTGCGCAACCAGCCAGGCTGCGCTGGCTCGCGCGTTGGCTTCGACCGCCCGACGCACGGTGTCCGGCTC
>JBAQWH010000243.1:0-5654 GCA_049298815.1 Thermoanaerobaculia bacterium
AGCGCGGGAATCCGAAGATGACGCCGGATCTCTACGGCGAACAGAAGGAGCGCGAGGCGAAGGCCGCGGCGGCGGTCCTCGGCGCCGACGTCCGGTTCGGTCCCTGGCGCGACGGCGAGATCCCGGACGACGAGGAGGCGCGGCGCTGGACCACTACGGTCATCCGTGAAGTCCGCCCCACTCTCGTGATCACGCACTGGAAGAAGAGCATGCACAAGGACCACGGCATCACCAGCGCGGTGGTTCGGGACGCGGTGCTGCTCGCGTCGCTCGAAGGGGTGGCGCCCGGCACGGCCGTCTGGCGCGGCGTCCGCTCGGTCTGGTTCGCGGAGAACTGGGAGGACGCAGAGTCCTTCGCGCCATTCGTCTACGCGGACGTGACGGGTGCCGTCACCGCCTGGCGCGAAGCGGTGACGAAGTACGAGTTCGTCCGCGGTGGGATCTCGTCGTTCGCCTATCTCGATTACTACTCGGCGCTTTTCACCCTGCGCGGTGCCGAGTCGCGCAAAGGTCAGGCGGTGGCATTCGACATCGAGCCGTACGGCAAGCGCCGCGTCGTCGACGACGTGCCGTGAGGGCGCTCGCCTCCGATCGATCGCTTCACGGACACGCCGATCCGGTCCGATGTGAGAAGCAGGTCGTTCACGGCTCCGGATTCCAGGGGTGATCGTGACGGTGGTGAATGTCGGAGACGTGCGTGTGCGCGTGCGTCAGCGTCGTGTGCCGGTGCGTGTGCGCGTGCGGCTCTCCTGGCGGGTCGGCCGGCAGGTGTTCGTGCTGGTGGTGGCCATCGTGGATGTGGATGTGCTCATGATTCATCGCGTCGTGCGTGTGGACGTGCTCGTGTTTCGGCCGCAGGAGCACGGCGACTCCGACTGCCATCGCTGAGAGTGCGACGAGATCCATCGCACGCGGTCGCTCGCCGAGAATCGGCACGGCGGCAAGCGCACCCATGAACGGTGCTGTGGCGAAGAACGCCGCTTCGCGTGCGGCGCCGATATGTCGTAGCGCGTACGCATCGAGGAGGATGCTGACGCCGTAGCTGAAGACGCCGAGAACGAGGGCCGCGATGACGATCGACGGGCGCGGCATGCGTTGCCCGAGCAGCAGTGCGAGGACGAGCATGCAGGTCCCGGCGCCGAGCGTCTTGATGCGGACCACCGCGAATGGGTCCTTGAGCGAGAGGCGCTGCGTCCAGTTGTTGTCGAAGGCCCAGCTCAGACAGGCGAGGGCGATGCAGGCGACGCCGAGCAACTGCGCGCGCAGCTCGCCTGGCGCAAAGCCGAGAACGGCAGCACCGCCGACGACCAGCGCCGCACCGGCCAGCTCGCGCCGGGACAGGTGCTCGCGAAAGACCAGGAGCGCGACGAGCATCGTGAACACGGCCTCGAGATTCAGCAGCAGCGATCCCGCGAGGCCGGACACTCGCTGGAGGCCGAGGAGCATGAGGAGCGGCCCGAGAATGCCTCCGGTGATGACGATCCCGGCCAGCAGTGGCACGTCCGTTCGACGGACCGGCGCTTCCCGCCGCTCCCGCCGCGGCGCAAACGGTGCCGCGATCACGAGGCCGATCGCTGCGCCGACATAGAGGAGCGCGGCGAGCATGAGCGGAGGCACATCGAGCAGCAGGCGCTTCGAGACCGGTGCGCTGAGCCCGAACAACATCGCCGCAGCGATGCCGTACGTCGCACCGCTTGCGGCGTGTCTCGCCTCCGTCCCGCTCACGACATCATTCCCCCTCTCCGAGCTCGGCGGCCCGGCTCCCAAAGCGGAGGTACAGCGCCGGGACGACGAACATGTTCAGCGCCGTGGAGGTCAGGAGGCCCGAGAGGATCACGATGGCCATCGGGGTCTCGATCTCGCTGCCGGGCTTCCCGCCCGCGAGCGCGAGCGGAATCAGGGCGAGTCCGGCGGAGAGCGCGGTCATGAGGATCGGCGAGAGCCGTTCCATCGCGCCGCGGCGCACGGCCTCGCGCAGGTCGGTCACGCCCTCTTCGGTCAGCAGGTGCCGGATGTGGGAGATGAGCATCAGGCCGTTGCGCGTGGCGATGCCGAAGAGGGTGATGAACCCGATGATGGAGGCGACCGACAGGATGCCGCCCGCGAGGTAGACGCCGGCCACGCCTCCGATGAGTGCGAGGGGGAGGTTCACCATGACGAGGGCCGCATCGCGCATCGACTTCAGCGCGATGAAGAGCAGAAGCAGGATCCCGGCGATGACGACGATGCCGAGGAAGACGAGCCGCCTGGACGCTTCTGCAGCGCTCTCGAACTGCCCGCCGTACTCGATGTGATAGCCCGACGGCAGCTTCACCGAGGCCGAGACGCGCTCGCGGATGTCCTCGACGACGCTCGAGAGATCGCGTCCGGCGACGTTCGACATGACGACGACCTTGCGCTCGACGTTCTCGCGGCTGATGGTGTTCGGCCCGCGGTCCTTGCGGATCGTCGCGAGCGCCGCGAGCGGGATCTGCGCGCCCGACGGGGTCGCGATCCGCGTCGCGGCGATCGACTCGACGTCCGAGACGGCGGCTGCCTCATACCGCACGACGAGGTCGAATGCAGCCTGTCCTTCGAGCACGCGCGAGACCTCGTGTCCGGCGAACGCCGTCTCGATCGACTCCGCGACGTCGGTCACCTGCAGCCCGTAGCGCGCGATGGCACCTCGATCGAATTTCACGGTGAGGAAAGGGATGTCCGCCTGCTGCTCGACCGACACGTCCGCGGTCCCCTCGACCGCGGTCATCGTGCTCTTCACCTGATCGCCGAGCCTGCGGAGGGTCGCGAGATCTTCGCCGAAGATCTTGACGGCGATGTTCGCGCGCGTCCCGGAGAGCATGTGATCGATCCGGTGCGAGATCGGCTGCCCGATGGTGATGTTCGTGCCCGGAACCGCGGAGAGCTTTCTGCGGAGATCCGCGAGCAGCTCGTCCTTGCCGCGGTCCTTCATCCGCAGGCTGACCTCCATCTCGGATGCGTTCACGTCCTGGGCGTGCTCGTCGAGCTCCGCGCGGCCGGTGCGCCGTGCGGTCGCGACGACCTCAGGCTCTCCCAGGAGGATCTCTTCGACCATCCGCCCGAGGCGGTCGGAGGTCTGGAGGGAGGTCCCCGGCAGCGTGACCATGTTGATGGTGAGGGTCCCTTCGTTGAAGTCCGGAAGGAAGGTCCGGCCGGCGAGTCCGAGCGCCACCCCCGCGACGATGAGGAGGACGACCGCGGCGGCCGTGATCCGATACCAGTGCGCGAGGGCGCGGTCGAGGAGCGGTGCGTAGTGCCGCTTGAGCCAGGCGACGGCGCGGCTCTCGTCCTGCCGCTGAATCGTCTTCGACCGTGGAAGGAGGACCGAACAGAGCGCCGGGGTCACCGTCAGAGCCACGACGAGTGACGCGGCGAGCGAGACGATGTAGGCGAATCCGAGCGGCCGGAGCAGCCGCCCCTCGATGCCGGTGAGGAAGAACAGCGGCAGGAAGACCAGGACGATGATGACGGTCGCGAAGACGATCGAGACCCGGACCTCGCGGCTCGCCTCGTAGATCACGTCGAACGTGCCACGCTGACGCTCGGGGGGCAGGTGCCGGTTCTCGCGGAGGCGGCGCATGACGTTCTCGACGTCGATGATCGCGTCGTCGACCAGCGCCCCGACCGCGATCGCCATTCCGCCGAGCGTCATCGTGTTGATCGTGACGCCGAAGAGCTTCATCGCCAGTACTGCCGTGACGAGCGACAGCGGGATGGCGAGCACCGTGATGCCGGTCGCGCGGACGCTCATGAGGAAGAGGAAGACGATGACGACGACGAGGATCGCGCCGTCACGAAGCGCGTCCAGCACGTTGTGCACCGCCACTTCGATGAAGTCCGACTGCCGGAAGATGTGGCTGTCGATCTCCATCCCTTTCGGGAGCGATTTCTGGATGTCGGCCATCGTGGCGTCGAGGCGCCGGGTCAGCTCCAGCGTGTTCGCGGTCGGCTGCTTCTGGATGCCGAGGACCACGGCGGGCTTCGCGTTGTGCGATCCCTCGCCGCGCTTGAGCGCACCCCCGATCTGCACCGTCGCCACGTCGCGGACGAGCACCGGCTGACCGCCGCGCTCGACGATCAGGGTTGCGCCGATGTCCTCCGCGCTCGCGATCCGACCCACGCCGTGGATCAGGTACTCCTGGCCACCTTCGCGGTAGAAGCCGGCAGAGGTGTTCTCGTTGCTCTTCCGCAGAGCCTCGATGATCTGATCGACCCGGACGCCGAATGCCGCAAGCCGGTCCGGCCGGACGATCACCTGATACTGCTTGGTCTCGCCGCCCGTCGGAATGACCTGAGAGACGCCGGGAACCGCGAGGAGCCGACGGCGCACGGTCCAGTCGGCTGCCGTCTTCAGCTCCATCGGCGTGTGCCGGTCCGACGTCAACGCGATGAACATGATCTCTCCCATGATCGAAGAGACCGGCGCGAGCACCGGCGGCGCGATGTCGGGTGGCAGCGTCGACTGGGCGAGCTGCAGTTTCTCGGCGACGACCTGGCGCGCCTGGTAGATGTCTGTCCCCCAGTCGAACTCCACCCAGATCACGGCGATGCCGACGCCGGTCGACGAGCGCACGCGCCGAACGCCGGAGGCGCCGTTCAGCGCCGTCTCGACCGGAAACGTGATCTGCGTCTCGACTTCCTGCGGCGCCATTCCGTGGGCTTCCGCGACGACCGTCACGGTCGGGGCGGTCAGGTCGGGAAAGACGTCGACCGGCATCCGCAGCGCTTCGAACGTGCCCCACACGAGCAGGAGCGCCGCCGTCGCGATGACGATCAGCCGGTTGCGAAGGGACCACCGAATGATTTCGTCGATCATCTTCGCTCCCTAATGCGCGTGACCGTGCGCGGGCACGGCCCCGGATGCCGCCTGCAGCCGGATGTTGTAGGCCCCGACGGTGACGACGCGATCGCCCGCCTTCAGCCCTTCGACCACCTGGACGCGATCACCCTGCCGCGTCCCGAGTGTCAACGGACGGCGTTCGAACAGCTCCCCTTCGAGCTCGACGTACGCGACCGGCTGGCCGTTCTCGTCCACCACGGCGGAGATCGGAATGACGATGCCTCGCACGAACGCCGCAGTGAACACCTGCGCACGAACGAACATCCCCGCTTTCAATTGCCCGCTGGGGTTCGGCACCTCGAAGATGAGCGGGATGGTTCGCGTCTGCGGATTCACGACGCCGCCTGTCGCGACGACCCGGCCGCTGCTTCCTGGGCCGACTTCGAACGCGTCCGGGAATCCTTCCGGCTGGAACCAGACGCTGTCGGACGTCTGGACGCGACCGGCCTGCCCTTCCGGAATCTGTAGCTCGAGCCAGAGGCGCGAGAGATCGACGACGTGGAACAGCTCGCGGCCGTCTTCCACGAACTCGCCGGGGGCGACGGTCACGGCGACGATCGTCCCGGAGACGGGCGACCGGACTTCGAACCTGCCTCCGGATTCACCGCCGGTCGTGCTCTGCGTTCCGCGGTACTGAGCCAGACGGCTCTGCGCCGCCTGAAGCTCGGCCCTCGCGGACTGCTCTCGTCCCCGCGCCTCGATGACACGCCGTTCGGGGACCGCTTCCTGCGCGAACAGCGCCTCGACGCGAGTGCGCTCGGCGGATGCCTGCTGCACCGCGAGCTGCGCCCGCTGG
>JBAQWH010000244.1:0-2482 GCA_049298815.1 Thermoanaerobaculia bacterium
GTGGTCAGTGGTCAGTGGCCCGGGGGGTGGGGGCGAGGGGGGGAGTGGCTCAGCGGCCAAAGGCCAAGGGTCATCCCAGCGTTCCTCACTGACCACTGACCACTGACCACCGACCACTGACCACCGACCACCGACCACCGACCACCGACCGAGCTATTCGTAGCGCAGCGCGTCGATCGGGTCGAGTGCCGCGGCTTTGCGCGCCGGATAGAAGCCGAAGAAGATCCCGACGGTGGCGGCGACTGCGAACGAGAGGAGGATCGCGTCCGGGCTCACGACGATCGGCCACTTCGCGATCCGGCCGATCAACTTCGCCACGCCGACGCCGAGGCCGACGCCGAGCAGGCCGCCGAGGACCGAGAGCGTCACCGCTTCGAACAGGAACTGGAGGAGGACGTGGCGGCCGCGCGCTCCGATCGCCATCCGGATCCCGATCTCGCGCGTCCGTTCGGTCACGCTGACCAGCATGATGTTCATGATGCCGATGCCGCCGACGAAGAGCGAGACGATCGCGATGCCGAGGAGGAGGTTGCGCATGAGCTGCACCTGCTGCGCATTCGCCTGCGCGATCTCTTCCTGCGAGCGCATCATGAAATCGGCTTCGCCCCCCGGCGGGATGCGATGCCGCTGCCGCAGCAGAGCGTCGATCTGGTCCATCGCCTCCTGCACTTCGTCCGCGGAGGCGGCGGAGGCGATGATCATCCCGAACCGGTGACCGCCCATCAGGCGCTTCTGCACTGTGGACCATGGGGCGACGATCATGTCGTCCTGGTCGCTCCCCATCATGCTGCCGCCCTTTTTCTCGAGGACGCCGATGACCCTGAAGGGGACGTTCTTGACTCTGATGGTGGAGCCGACGGCGTCGCCGGCGGGGAAGAGGCTGTCGGCGACCGTCCTGCCGAGCACCGCGACCTTGTTGCCGGAGCGGACGTCGCCGTCGGTGAAGAAGCTGCCTTGCTCGACGTTCCAGGCGCGAATGTTCGACCAGTCGATTCCGACGCCCCAGACCGACGTCGACCAGTTCATCTCTGCGGCGACGATCTGGGCGGAGGAGCGGAGCTGAGGGGAGACGTAGGCGACGGCGGGACATTCGCGCGAGATCGCTTCCGCGTCGTCCTCGGTGAGCTGCGACTGGCCGGTGAACATGCGCGCGCCGCTCTGCGTCGCGGCCCCCGGCATGATCATGATGAAGTTCGAGCCGAGGGAGTTGATCATCTCGGAGACCGAGGCGGCGACTCCCGCACCGATCGCGACCGAGACGATGACGCAGGCGACGCCGATGACGACGCCGAGGGCAGTCAGGAGCGACCGCATTTTGTTGCGCGCGATCGACTTGAGACCAACGACCGTGATGTTGCCTAGACGAACGAGTGAGTTGCGCATGATTGTGCCGTCGTGTGTTGGGCTCAGCGGGGAGTCGGGGCGACCGGCGCCGCGATTCCCCGGAACTCGATCCTGTGCTGCTCGATCCGCTCGTCCTGCGAGATCCGGCCGTCGCGGACGTGGACGATTCTCTTTGCGTGCTGTGCGATGTCGGGCTCGTGCGTGATCAACACGACCGTCCTGCCTGCGTCGTTGAGGTCCTGGAAGATCCCCATGATCTCGAGCGAGGTCCGAGAGTCGAGATTTCCGGTCGGCTCGTCCGCGAGGATGATCGCGGGATTCGTCACGAGCGCCCTTCCGATCGCGACTCGCTGCTGCTGGCCGCCGGAAAGCTGAGAGGGGTGGTTGCGCTCGCGCCCGGTCAGGCCGACCAGGTCGATGGCCTCCTGCGCGATCCGGTGCCTTTGTTTGCGGGAGGCTGCGAGGTCGCCGTAGAGAAGAGGGAGCTCGACGTTCTCGATCGCCGAGGTGCGTGCGAGGAGGTTGAAGCTCTGGAAGACGAAACCGATCTTCGCATTGCGAATGAGCGCGCGCTGGTCGCGGCTGAGCTGCGAGACGTCCGCCCCGTCGAGGACATAGGAGCCGGAGGTCGGGCGGTCGAGGCATCCGATGATGTTCATCAGCGTCGACTTGCCCGAGCCCGACGGCCCCATGATCGCGACGAACTCTCCCGTCTCGACGGTGAGGTCCACGCCGTCGAGGGCGCGGACCTCCACCTCGCCGAGGTGGTAGACCTTGACGAGCTCGCGGATCTCGATGACCGGTTGCGTCACCTTACCTCCGCCCGCCCGGACGGGTGGCGGCTCCGCCGGGGCCGCCCATCGGCGAAGTGGTCTCGACCTTCGATGTGGCGACACCGATGACGACCTGGTCGCCTTCCTTGAGGCTGCCGGAGACGACGTGCGTGAAGCGGCCGTCGCTGATCCCGGTGCGGATCCGCATCGGAGTCAGCTTCTTGTCGGGTCCGAGCGTGTAGACGGTGGCGGACTTGGCCGGCGTCTCACCGGCCGGGAGCTGCCGGGCCATCCCCGCGAGGCCGCGGCCTTCGCCGCGTCCGAGACGTGCCATCGGGTCTCCGCCGCCGGCTCCTGCTCCAGCC
>JBAQWH010000245.1:0-13973 GCA_049298815.1 Thermoanaerobaculia bacterium
CCGCCGAGACGTTCGCAATCGACGATGGCGTGGCGCGATGGAAGAACCGGACGGAGCATGGGTCCGCCCCTTCGCGGCCGCCCCGATTCTATTCGAGCGCCACCTCCCCGCTCGACGAGACGCGCGCGCTGGTGCTCGCGGCGCGCGCGGCGAAAGACGCCTGCATCGATCTTCTCCCGACCGGGCGCGCCTGCGTCCGCAAAGCGCTCGAGGACCGCGTCACGGCCGGTGGACGGGAGCAGACGATCCACGCCTGGGCCATCTCGGGCGTGGGCTTCCGGCCGGTCATCGTCTGGCTCGACGAGCAGAGCGAGCTGTTTGCGACCGTCAGCTCCTGGGCTTCCGCGATCCGCGAAGGATGGGAGTCCGCCGAGGAGGGGCTGCTCGAAAAGCAGGAAGCGTGGATCGCAGGGGAACTGCGGAGGCGTACCCAGGCCTCGGCGCGTAAACCCTCCGGCCCGTTCGTCATCCGCAACGCGAAGCTCTTCGACTCGGTCTCCGGCGCCGTTCGCGCGGGGATGTCGGTAGTGGTCAGCGGCAAGCGGATCCTCCGGGTGGCTCCGGACGAGGAGCTCCATGCAGCCGGAGCCGAAGTGATCGACGCCCGCGGCGCGATGCTCCTCCCCGGGCTGTGGGACATGCATGTGCACGACCTTCCGGCGAACGGTCTGCTCGCCCTCGCCTCCGGAGTGACCACCGTTCGCAGCCTCGGCGGGCGCTCCGAATCACTCGTTCCCATGCGGAGCAAGTTCGAGAGCGGTGCCGTCGCCGGACCCCGGCTCATGTTCCACGGTCTGATCGACGGCCGGAACGGCTCCACCGGTGTCTCCGGCGAGCTCGTCGACGATGCGCCCGGAGTGGTGAGGGCTGTGGCCACCTACCTCGAAGCCGGCGCAGATGGGATCAAGATCTACTCGGCCGTACCGCCGACCCTCGTCCCGCAGATCGTCGACGAAGCGCATGCCCGCGGGCTGGCGGCCGGCGGCCATGTCCCGACCGGGATGTCGGTGCAGGACGCCGTCCTTGGCGGGCTCGACGAAATCAGCCACCTCTGGTCGATCATCGGCGGCTTCGAAGCGCCGATGCCCGACGCCGAAACGCCGGCCGGAAAAAGGGAGATGGCCCGGAGGCTGATTGCGTTCGACGTCATGTCGCCGGCGGTTCAGGCGTTCCTCCGCCAGCTCCGCGTCCGCCACGTCACGGTCGACCCGACGATCGGTTCGTTCGAGGACAGCCTCGGGGGCGGCGGGATCGTCAACGGCGAAGACCCGGTGCACGGGGTCCCGGTCGCGGCCCACCTCCCACCCGCCGTCCGCCGGTCCGCCGCGGCACTTCATCAGGTGAGGACGATCGACGGCGCAACACAAGCAGTGGCGATCCAGAAGCTCAGATCCTTACTCATGGAATTACGGAGACACGGCGTCAGCCTCGTGCTCGGCGGCGACGGCCTCCCCGGCCTCGCCCTGCAGCGCGAGATGGCCGAATGGGCGGCGAGCGGCGTCCCGAATGCGGAGATCCTGCAGGCCGCCACCCTCGGCAACGCCCGCGCGGCCGGCCGGGAGAAGTTCCTCGGCAGCATCCAGCCGGGAAAACTCGCCGACATGGTCCTCGTCGATGGCAACCCGGTCGCGAACATCCGCGACATCGTGAAGGTGCGGCTCACCATCAAGGACGGGACCATTTACGAGCCCCGCAGCCTCCTCGAGAACCTGGGCGTCGAGCACTGACCACGGCGGCCCGATCCCCTCCCGCGTCCCCGCCCGTATACTTCCCCCCCATGAAAACGATGAGATCGCTCACCGCACTCGCAGTGGCGCTCACGATTGCGGCCGCCGCCGCCCCGACGGCTTCCGCGCAGAGCGCTTCGCTGAAGTACCCCACCACGAAGAAGATCGAACAGGTCGATACCTACGCGGGCAACGTGCAGGTCTCCGATCCATACCGCTGGCTCGAGACCGACGTCCGGACGTCCGACGAAGTCCGCGCCTGGGTCGACGAGCAGAACAAAGTCACGTTCGGCTACCTCGCGGCGCTCCCCCAGCGCGGCGCGATCAAGCAGCGGCTCGAGAAGGTCTGGAACTACGAGAAGTACACCACCCCGTTCAAAGAGGGCGGTCGTTACTACTTCCGTAAGAACGACGGCCTGCAGAACCAGTCGGTCCTGTACGTCCAGGACTCGCTCGATCAGAAGCCGCGCGTGCTGCTCGACCCGAACGGCTGGACGAAGGACGGCACGGTCGCTCTCGGCGGCGTGGTCCCCAGCAAGGACGGCCGCTACCTCGCGTACAGCGTCTCCGAGGCCGGCTCGGACTGGCAGATGTGGCGCGTCCTCGACCTGACCACCGGCCAGCCGACCGCCGACGAGATCCGCTGGGTCAAGTCGAGCGGCGCGTCGTGGACGACGGACAGCAAGGGCTTCTTCTACTCGCGCTTCCCGATCCCTGAGGCCGGCGCGGCGTTCCAGAGCCTCAACAAGAACCACAAGATCTATTACCACCGCATCGGCACGCCGCAGTCGGACGACGTCCTCGTGCACTACGACGCCGATCATCCGGACTGGAACTACTTCGGCGGTGTGACCGAGGATGGCCGCTACCTGATCATCACGGCCAGCGCAGGCACCTCCCCGCGCTACCGCGTTCTCTGGAAGGACCTGACCGACCCGTACGCAATGCCGGTCACCCTCGTCGAAAAGATGGAGAACAACTACTCCTTCGTCGGGAACGACGGACCGGTCTTCTATTTCGAGACCGACGTCGATGCCCCGCGCGGGCGGCTCATCGCGATCGACATCCGGAACCCTGAGAAGGCGAACTGGAAGGAGATCATCCCGCAGGCCACGGACACGCTGCAGGGCGTCGGCTACGTCGGTGGACACTTCGTCGCTTCGTATCTTCACGACGCGCAGACCGCGGTGAAGATCTACGACCTGACCGGCAAGCACGTGCGCGACGTCGCCCTCGGCGGCATCGGTACCGCGGGCGGCTTCAACGGCCGGCAGGACGACACCGAGACCTTCTACTCGTTCACCAGCTTCACCGTTCCGCCGAGCATCTACCGCTACGACATCGCCACAGGCGAGAAGAAGCTGATCTCGCAGTCGAAGGTCGACTTCGATCCGACGAAGTACGAAGTCAAGCAGGTCTTCTACAAGTCGAAGGACGGCACGAAGGTGCCGATGTTCATCGCTCACAAGAAGGGTCTGAAGCTCAACGGCCAGAACCCGACGCTCCTCTACGGATACGGCGGCTTCAACGTCTCGACCGTTCCGACGTTCTCGCCGGCGCGCGTCGTCTGGATGGAGATGGGCGGCGTCTACGCTTCGGCCAATCTCCGCGGCGGCGGCGAGTACGGCCACGAGTGGCACCAGGCCGGGACGAAGCTCCAGAAGCAGAACGTGTTCGACGATTTCATCGCCGCGGGTGAGTGGCTCGTCGCGAACAAGTACACCAGCCCGAAGAAGCTCGGCATCCAGGGGGGAAGCAACGGCGGTCTCCTCGTCGGCGCCGTCCTCAACCAGCGTCCCGACCTCTTCGGCGCGGCTCTCCCCGCCGTCGGCGTCATGGACATGCTGCGATTCCAGAAGTTCACCGCCGGCCGCTACTGGGTCGACGACTACGGCTCTTCAGACAATCCGGAGGAGTTCAAGGCGATCTACGCCTACTCGCCGTACCACAATCTGAAGCCGGGCACGAAGTACCCGGCCACGCTCGTCACGACCGCGGATACCGACGACCGCGTCGTTCCCGGCCACAGTTTCAAGTACGCCGCACGTCTGCAGGAAACGCACGTCGGCGACGCGCCGGTGCTGATCCGCATCGAGACACGCGCAGGCCACGGCGCAGGCAAGCCGACCGCGAAGCAGATCGAAGAGGTCGCCGATCTCTACGCCTTCCTCGCCGCCAACCTCGGCGTGAAGATGCCGAAGGGCTTCGGCAAGTAATCAGCGGAATCAACGTGATCAGGAAGCCCCCGCGCGGAAAGTGCGGGGGCTTTTTTGTGCTTTCTTGGATAGGACCAATAGGACCAATAGGACCTATGGGACCAATAGGACGTATGGGACCTATGGGACCCTCCCGCCCGGGTGGTGGGCTCCTATAGGTCCTATGGGTCCTATGGGTCCTATTGTCCTATTGGACCTACTTCTTCTTGTCCGCGATCCCGCGCAATCGCGCGGCGGACTGGTTGTCGCTGCCGAGGACCTGGAGGCCGGAGCGGTAGAAGGTGCGGGTGGTCGCTTCGACGAGTTGCTCGACGCTGGTCCGGATGATCGCGCAATCGAGGCGGATCGGGCCGAGGTCGGAGACGAGCTCCACTCTGCAGACCTCGCCCGGGGGCGGCAGCGGCGACGTGTGCGTGACGCCGATCCCGAATGGCGAGGCGTCGAGAACGTAGATGCGCGAGGGACCCACCGTTCCGCGAATCGGCTGGCGGAAGGTGATGCGGGAACAGCGACGCCGCTCTTTGACCACGATGGTTGTCCGGTGGGCGAACTCTAGCACCGATGCACGCAGGGAACGCTAGCCCGGATGGATGACCGACGTTGCCGTGAAGGAGCAGCAGCTCAGCCGGGCTAGCCCGTCCGGCGGAGGACGACGAGCGTCTTGTCGTCGGTTGCGTGCGCACCGTTCTCGTAGGCCTCGACCTTCGCGAGCACGAGCTCGGCCAGCGAGGGCGTCGCCTGCGGCGCCACTTCGACGAAGAGCGCGGTCAGCCGCTCCATGCCGTACTCGTCGTCGGTTCCGTCGCTCGCCTCGTTCAGTCCGTCGGTGTAGAGGAACAGGGTCGCGCCGGGATCGATCGTGACGCTGCCGCTCTCGTAGTCGCCGTCGGGCAGAATCCCGATCGGTCGGCCGGTCGAGTGCAGCAGGGTGAGCGAGCCGCCCGCGACGACCATCGGGGGGTTGTGTCCGGCGTTGACGTAGCGCAGCTCACCTGTGGAGGGTGTGTAGCGCCCGAGGAAGAACGTCACGTACTTGCGGCCGCGCGTCATCCGGTAGAGGAGTGCATTGAGACGGCGCATCAGTTGCCCGAGATCGGGCTCGATCGGCGCAGCGACGCGGAGGGCCGACTGGAGGCTCGACATCACGAGTGCGGCGGCGACCCCCTTGCCGGAGACGTCGCCGATCGCGATGCCGAGGTCGCCGTTGGGCAGTTCGATGAAGTCGTAGTAATCGCCGCCGACTTCGTAGCAGGGGATGGTCTGCGCCGCGAGCTCCACGCCGCGGACGTCGCTTGGCGGCTTCGCGAAGAGCGCGCTCTGGATCTCGCGCCCGAGCTCGAGCTCCCCTTCCATCCGCTGCTTCTCGACGATCTCGAGGTGCATGCGCGCGTTCTCGATCGCGATCGCCATGTGGTCCGAGAGGCTGGAGAGGAAGTCCAGGTCGCGGTCGCCGAAGAGCCCGTCGTTCTTGTTGAGAAGCTGGAGCACGCCGACGATCCTGCCGTCGCCACTGCGGATCGGAACGGTCAGCATCGAGCGGGTGCGGTAGCCGGACCGCTGATCGGCGGTGCGGTCGAATCGCGGGTCGTCGTACGCGTCGTGAATGACGATCGGCTCGCCCGAGGCGGCGACCGTGCCCGCGATCCCCTGACCGATCGGGAGGCGGAGCTCGCCCGAGAACTCACCGGCGATCTTCGCCCAGATCTCCTTCCGCGCTTCGTCGACGAAGTAGAGCGTTCCACGGTCGACGCCCAGCTCCGCGCGCGCGACACCCAGAATCGCCTCGAAGAGCTGCTCCGGATCGAGGGAAGAGTTGATCAGCTTCGAAGCTTCGACGAGGGTCCGAAGCCTCTCGATCTCGTCGGTCTGAGAAAGCGTATCGAGCATGTGGTGGAAGGCGGCGGGAGCGGTATCGGACGCGTGAAGGAACGAGACGCCGGAGCGGTAGCGCACGGCGGATCCGTTCGCGTCGCCATCATGACCGTTACGGCCAACCAGCGCGGAGTGGACGACCGCACAGGGGACGGTGATCTCCTGCCCCTGCCAGCGCAGCGTCAGCGCGTTGGTCGGGCCGACGATCGGCTCGTCGTGCTCGATCCTCGAGCCGAGGATGCCGAGCTCGACGACCCGGACCGGATGCTCCGCCAGCCGGCCATCCATGGCCGGGACAAGGCGAAGTCTCTCCACCTGGCGACGCTCCAGATTCATCGGGATGGCCGGCATGGTACCAAGAACGCGGCCAGCGTCCTCCCACTGGCGGGGGTGAGTTTCCTCATTCGCGCGGTGAGGGCGAAATGGCGGCCTGCCGAGTCAGCAAAGCCTGCTGGTGGACACGTTCTGGACGGCGGAGAACCAGGAAGGAAGCGCCGATAGCCCGAAACGTCACATGACCGTGTGACGAATCACGCATGACGACGTGATCCCGCCGCCCGACTCCTCCTCCCCCGCTTCCTATGATCGCGCTCCGGAGGACTCTAGCCATGGGTATGACCATCGCGGAAAAGATCCTCGCCCGCGCGTCCGGACGTCCGTCCGTCAGCGTCGGCGACGTCGTCGAACCGCGCGTCGATCTGGCGATGTCGCATGAAAATGCGGCGCTCGTCATGAACCAGTTCAAGGAAGTCTTCGACGGCACCGGTCGCGAAGCGAACGTCTGGGATCCGAGTCGCATCGCGATCATCCTCGACCACCGCGTCCCGGCCGAGAGCGCGAAGACCGCGACCAACCAGAAGAAGATCCGCGAGTTCGTCGCAGCGCAGGGGATCACGAAGTTCCACGACATCCGCTCCGACCAGGGCGGCATCTGCCACCAGATCCTCCCCGAGAACGGCTACGTCCGTCCGGGTGCGGTCGTCGTCGGCACCGACAGCCACACGACGACGCACGGCGCTCTCGGCGCCTTCGCCTTCGGAATCGGTGCGACCGAGATGGCGAGCGTCTGGGCCCTCGGCACAGCGTTCAACGTCGAAGTCCCCGCGACGATCAAGGTCGTCGTGACCGGCTCGCTCCCCGAGTTCGTCTCCGCGAAGGACCTGATCCTCTACCTCATCGGCAGGATCTCGGCCGAGGGGGCGAACTTCAAGGTGCTCGAGTTCCACGGCGAAGCGATCGAGGAGTTGCCGACGTCCGGCCGTCTCGTCCTCTGCAACATGGCGGTCGAGGCCGGTGCCACCGCGGGCATCGTCCCGCCGGACCACGAGACGATGCGCTACCTGCGCGACGTCGCGCACGTGCAGGGAGACATCGAGTTCGTCACCCCCGACGCAGACGCGGTCTACTCGGAGGTCGTCGAGATCGACGCCAACCAGCTGACCTTCCAGATCGCCTGCCCGCACACCGTCGACCATGTGAAGGCGATCGACGCCGTCGAAGGGACGAAGGTCGACCAGATCGTCATCGGCTCGTGCACCAACGGACGTGGCGACGACCTCGCGGTCGCGGCGACGATTCTTCGTGGCCGCCGGATCGCCGACGGCGTCCGGATGCTCGTCTTCCCCGCCTCGTGGCGCATCTACAAGGAATCGATGAAGCGCGGCGTCCTCAACGACCTCGTGCAGGCCGGGGCCGTCATCATGAACCCCGGCTGCGGCTGCTGCCTCGGCGTCCACCAGGGCGCTCTCGGCGACGGCGAAGTCGCTCTCTCGACGACCAACCGCAACTTCCTCGGGCGCATGGGCAACCCCAAGGGACAGGTCTACCTCTGCTCCCCCGCCGTTGCCGCCGCCAGCGCGCTGACCGGACACATCACGCGTCCCCCGAAAGGAGACTCGCACCATGACGCAGCCATCCACTTCGAGTTCCCCGCTCCTGCTGACGAAGGTTGCCTGGACGCTTGGTGACGACGTCTCGACGGACGTCATCTACCCCGGCCGCTACATGGCGACGGTCCTCCCGACCGAAACCCCGCAGTTCGCCTTCGCCGACATCTCGGGCCTCAACAAGGGGCTGAACAGCGGCGCGATCCCGAAAGGAAGCGCCCTGATCGCCGGCAAGAACTTCGGCTGCGGCTCCTCCCGCGAGCAGGCAGCGTCGACGCTCAAGGGCTACGAGCTGACGATCGTCGCCCGCGGCTTCGCGCGCATCTTCCTTCAGAACTCGATCAACCTCGGACTTCGCACGGTCACCGTTCCCGACCTCGAAGCGAGCGAAGGTGACGAGCTCGAGATCTACACCGGGAAGGTCGTGAACAAGACCACCGGCAAGAGTTTCAACGTCGTCGCCCTCCCGCAGTCGCGGCAGGCGATCGTCGAGGCCGGGGGATTGATCGCGTACACGCGGCAGAGACTGATGGCGAGTTAGTCGTTAGTGGTCAGTCGTTAGTCGTTAGTAGAAGACGAGCGGCTGACCACGGGACACTCATCATCAGCACAAATACACCTGAGACAAGAATACGGGGCCGATGTCGTTCCACTAACGACTAACCACTAACGACTCGGCACAAACGGAGAAACACGTGACTTACAAGATCGCATGGCTTCCCGGCGACGGCGTCGGGATCGAGGTCCTCGAAGCGGCGCGCATCGTTCTAGACGCGGTCGAGTTCGACGCCGAGTACATTCACGGCGACATCGGCTGGGAGTTCTGGTGCCGGGAGGGCGACGCGTTCCCGCAGCGGACGATCGACCTCCTCAACTCGGTCGATGCGTCGATGTTTGGCGCGATCACTTCCAAGCCGGTGAAGGCCGCCGAAGCGGAGCTCGTCCCCGAGCTCCGAGGCAAAGGACTCATCTACCGCTCGCCGATCGTCCGGATGCGGCAGACCTTCGACCTCTACACCTCGCTGCGCCCCTGCAAGGCCTATGCGGGCAACGCGCTGAACTTCAGGGAAGGAATCGACATCGTCGTCTTCCGCGAGAACACCGAAGACCTCTACGCGGGCGTCGAATTCTCGCCTGTGCCGGAAGAGCTGTCGGCGCTGCTCGCGAAGCTCTCGAAGCCGTTTGCACCGTTCGCGAAGCTCGCGGGCGACCAGTTCGCCATCTCGGCGAAGATCAACACGCGCAAGGGCTCGGAGCGGATCATCCGCGCCGCGTTCGAGTTCGCCCGGAAGTTCAACCGCAAGAAGGTCACGGTCGTCCACAAGGCGAACGTCGTCCGCGCGACCGACGGCCTCTTCTTCGAGATTGCGAAGGAAGTGGCGAAGGACTTCCCCGAGATCCAGATGGACGACGCCAACATCGACGCGATGACGATGTGGCTCCTCAAGAACCCGTTCAACTACGACGTCCTCGTCGCGCCGAACCTCTACGGCGACATCATCTCGGACCTCTGCGCGCAGATGGTCGGCGGCCTCGGATTCGGCGCCTCCGGCAACATCGGCGAGAAGCTCGCGGTGTTCGAGCCGACGCACGGCTCCGCGCCGAAGTACTTCGGCCAGTACAAGGTCAACCCGATCGCGACGATCCTCGCCGCGAAGATGATGCTCGAGTGGCTCGGCGAGACCGAGAAGGCCACGCGCATCGAAGAGGCCGTCGCAGCCGTCATCGCCGAAGGCAAGGCGAAGACCTACGACATGGGCGGCAGCACGAAGACGCTCGAGATGGCCGAGGCCATCGCCGCGAAGCTGCGCGTCCCGGTGACTGCGTAAGACGATGGTCGTGCGGGCGGGAAGCCCGTCCGCACGAAGCGCCACTGGCCACTGACCACTGACCACTGACCACTGGCCACTAACGACTCCCCCGGAGGTTCCATGCCGAATCCAATCCTGATTCACGAAGTCGGCCCGCGCGACGGGCTGCAGGTCGAGAAGAACGTCGTTCCGACCGCCGACAAGATCGCCTGGATCGAGAAGCTGATCGCATCGAAGGTCGACGTCGTACAGCTCGGGTCGTTCGTCAACCCCGACAAGGTGCCGCAGATGGCGGACACCGAGGCGCTCTTCCTCCACTTCAACAAACCGGAGAACAGGCCGAAAGAGACCGCGCTCTCTGCGCTCGTGCTCAACGAGAAAGGTCTCGACCGCGGGTTCGCCTGCGGCGTCGAGTACTTCTGCATGGGTGTTTCCGCGAGCGAGACGCACAGCCGGAAGAACACCGGCATGAGCACCGAAGAGGCGATCGAGCGGATCATCCCGATGGCGAAGCGCGCCGTGCTCGCCGGCGCGATGGTGCAGCTCTCCGTTCAATCGGCGTTCGGCTGCGGGTACGAAGGGAAGATCGCTCACGGACGCGTCCTCGAGATCATCAAACGCTACGTCGACGCGGGGCTTCCGGTCATCAGCCTCGCGGACACTGCGGGACACGCCGTCCCGAGCGAGGTCGAGGACCTCTTCGGGCTGGTCCGCGAGCTCGCACCCCACGTGATCCTCGCGGCGCACTTCCACGACACGTACGGCCTGGCGGTCGCGAACTGCTGGGCCGCGCTGCGCGGCGGCGTGCGCTACATCGAGGCGGCGAATGCGGGACTCGGCGGCTGTCCGTTCACGGCGGTCACCGGCGGCAACGTCGCGACCGAGGACGTCGTCCACATGCTGCAGCGGATGGGCCTGCGCAACGACATCCGGAACGACGTCCTGATCGAGGCCGCGAAGCTCGTCTCGAACCTCCTCGGGCGCACGCTGCCGGGCAAGATCCACATGACCGGCGCCATCCCGGAACGGGAGCTCGTGAAGGCGTAGACGACGAGAGTCCCTCGGTCCCTCGGTTCCAGAGTCCCTCGGGAGTTCTGGACCGTGTTTCCGAGGGACTCAGGGACTAAGGGACTCAGGGACTATGAAGAAGATCCTCGAAGGCATCCGCGTCCTCGACCTGACGAACGTCCTCTCGGGACCCTTCGCCACCGAGCTCCTCGCGCTCTGCGGCGCCGAGGTGATCAAGATCGAGAATCCCGCCGGCGGCGACCTGGCGCGGAAGCTCGGAAACGTCCCGCAGCTCAATGCGAAGCTGATGGGAACGAGTTTCCTCGCCCAGAACGCCAACAAGAAGTCGCTCACCCTCAACCTCAAGTTCGACGAAGCGAAGGAAGTCTTCCTGAAGCTCGTCGACACCGCGGACGTCGTCGTCGAGAACTTCCGGCCGGGAGTCATGAAGCGGCTCGGGTTCGGATGGGAAACGCTGGAGAAGCGCAACCCGCGCCTCGTCTACTGCGCGATCTCCGGGTTCGGGCAGACCGGCCCCGACGCCTTCAAACCGGCGTACGACCAGATCATCCAGGGCCTCAGCGGCGTCATGGCAGTCAACGGCGACGAGACGCTGAACCCGCTGCGCTGCGGCTTTCCCGTCGGCGATACGGTCGGCGGACTCAACGCCGCGTTCGCGATCATGGCCGCGCTGTTTCACCGCGAGCGGACCGGTGAGGGACAGATGATCGACATCGCGCTCCTCGACTCGATCATGCCGACGATGGGATGGGTCGCTGCGAACCTCCTGATCGGCGGCCAGCAGCCGCAGCTCATGGGGAACGACAACTTCACCGCTGCGCCTTCGGGCACCTTCCGGACGAAGGACGGCTACATCAACATCGCTGCGAACCAGCAGCAGCAGTGGGAAGACCTCTGCGCAGCGCTCGGCGTGTCCGAGCTCGTGACCGACCCTCGGTTCCAGGAGCGCGACACTCGGAAGAGGAACCGCAAGCTCCTCACGCCGCTGATCGAAGAGAAGCTGATGACCGACGTGACCG
This sequence comes from Thermoanaerobaculia bacterium, assembly GCA_049298815.1. Taxonomy (GTDB): domain Bacteria; phylum Acidobacteriota; class Thermoanaerobaculia; order Gp7-AA8; family Gp7-AA8; genus JBAQWH01. Next base: position 11,561 of record JBAQWH010000245.1, read on the forward strand.
AACGCTGGGTCGACGTGCTCAACGAGAAGGGCATCCCCACGGGGTCGATCCTCGGCCTCGAGGAGGCGCTGAGCGCACCGCAGATCCAGCACCGCGAGACAATCCAGACGATCGACGAACCGGAGCTCGGTCCCCTCAAGCTCTTCGCACTCACCGCGAAGTTCGAGAAAACGCCGGGATCGCTCGAGACCCCACCCCCCCGCCTCTCCCAGCACACCGACGAGATCCTGACGTCGATCGGATGCACGCCGGAGCAGGTCGAGGCTCTGCGCGAAAAGGGCGCAGTGTAGGGCGCCGGTGCCGGTGCCCCTCCATTCTTGACAAATGTCACCCCCTAGGCGGACGGTCGGTGGGACCGGAGGCGCAGGTGGGCAGACGGGACATTGGACGAGGCGAGGTGAACCGGCTCGAGACGAAGACGCTCGACGCCCGGTTCGTGGCTGAAGTGCGCGAAGGGCTGGGGTGCTCGGCATTCGAAGCCGAGGCGGTCCTGGAGGTGGTCAGGGAGGTGTACTTCCCGACCTTGGGTAAGCTCGGTGGGCCGGCGCCGCCCGGGCAGATGCAGCTGGTGGTGGTCAATGCCGATGAGCCGGCCGGCAAGCCTCTGGCGCGATGCGGCAAGGTCACCGTACGTTTGATGGTCCATCGCGGCGCGGAAGACGATCAGCTGTTCCGCGAGCATGGGCCCGACGCGTTCCGGCGCGCGAAGATCGCCGACCTGTGCCAGCAGGCGCTCAGCCAGGGCGGGGTACTGACGCGCGAGGATCTGGCGTACCGGGTCTTCTTCGTGACGCCGCGAACGATCTCGCGCGATCTGCATCATCTGCGGTCGACGCAGCCGGATCTGCTGATACCGCTGCGCAGCACGATCCAAGCCGTCGGGCCTGTGATGACGCATCGCGTGCAGATCGTGCAGCTGGCCCTGCAAGGGAAGACCACGACCGAGATCTGCCGGATCATGAAGCACTCGCCGGAGGCGGTGAGCAACTACGTGGCAACGTTCACACGCTGCGCACAACTGGTCGAGCGAAAGCTGCAGCCGGGCCAGATCGCCTTTGTATTGCGTCGCAGTCGGCGGCTGATCGAGCAGTACATCGAGTTGCTCGACGAGTGCAGGCGGGATGCGACGTATGGATATCACCTGCGCGAGTTACTGCTGGTCGGACAGGGGGAGTTAAAAAAAACGACGCGAGGGCGCAGACGATGATCCGCAGGCCCGACTACGTGAAGAAGAAATACGCGCCGTTCCTCGACAAAACGCTGGAAAACGCTATCGCAAGCCGCATTGCAAACGAGTTCCCACGCATCGGAGGACCGCGCATCCAGCAGCTCTGCGCCGAGATGATCCTGGAGATCGTCGACGAGCACGTACGCGCAAGGGAGACGATGCGCGCGTGGCAGATGCTCTGGCCGGCAATCAGCGTCGATGATCCGCCATCGCGCGGCAAAGCCACGCGCAACACGCGACTCGTGCCGGTCGTCCTCGACATGATCACCGCCGACGACATCGAGGCCATCCTGGTGCGCCGCCCTCGATCGGAGATCCTCACGTCGCGGTGTGTTCGTCTGTGTCGGCAGGCCTTCGAGCAAGGAGCGCTGCTGTCGGGTTGCGATCTGGTGCTCATGCTCGGAGCCAGCGAGACCGCGGTCGCACACGCACTCACAACGTACGAGCGCCGGACGGCATCGGTGGTCCCGCGCCGCGCCACCGTCCACGACGTCGGCACGGGCATGACGCACAAACGTGTGATCTGTTTAAAGCGCCACCTGGACGGAAAACCAGCCGACCAGGTGGCGCTCGAGACCTGCCACAGCCTCGAAGCCGTCGACCGCTATCTCGGAGACTACGATCGCGTTCGTCACTGCCGGCAGCAAGGCCTCTCGATCCACGACACGGCCTTCGCCATGCAGAAGTCGGTCAATCTCGTGAGCCAATACCTGGCCATCGACGACGAGATCGAAGCCGCACGCAGCGCGGCACCGCAACCGGTCTTAGAATCGGCTCAGCCGGTCGGAGGATAGGGCAATGCTGGGGAGCAACCCGAGCGCCGCACCGGCCGCCTGGACACCTCGGGCACGGTCGTCGACCGTGCCCTCAGGTCAGGTGTTCAGGCCAGTCAGCGATAACCCCAACGATCAACAACCCCAAACCAAACCCACCAGATCTGCACCCGCCGCTGGGACATACGTCAATATCTCCCGGGCACCTCACCAGCAGGCGCCTCCGGCGCACTGTCGATCGTGCCCGCGACACGGTGACGCCGATCTCGACACGTGAAGCGTCGCGATGCGCGTGCACCCGTCATGACGGATGCACGCGGCACGACGGCCATCCACGCGGGACGACGGCCATTCACGCTGCACGACCGTGCCACGCCGTGCGCCGGAGGCGCACCCGCTGGTAGCCAGGGGC
>JBAQWH010000246.1:0-44708 GCA_049298815.1 Thermoanaerobaculia bacterium
GCGTAGTCACGCGCGGCGCCGGCGAAGTCGCGTCACTGCATCGAAAGAAGCACGAGGATCTCGCCCTCACCGTTAGCGAGGGGTTCGAGCGCCTTGCCGATGATCGTGCCCGGGCGGTGGAAAGGCTGGCCTTGAATCGTGATTGGCGCTGACCGCATCGCGGTCCCGGGTTTGTTGCCGGTAACGAGAAGATCTCCGATCTGGATCGGCGCTTTGGTAGCGTCGACGCGAACCTTCACCCGGCCGGTGGTGGCGACCATCTCTTTGCCCTCACCGCCGTTTCCAAGGATCAGGCCGGGCTGCGCGCTTACGACTCCAGCAACCGTTGAGTCGTACGCGCGGTGCGACTCCTGGATGGTATTGCTGTTCCCAGTATCAAGGACAACGACGGTGCCTGGCGTGAGATCGGTTCCGCTGGGGACCCACTCCGCGAGATCCTGGTACTGCGCCGCGATATTTCCGCCGGTCACCGTGCCGGTGAAGGTGGCGTTGCCGACAACGTGGAGTTTCTCAGTTGGACTGCCGGTGCCGATGCCCACGTTGCCGGCGCCCGTGATGCGCATACGTTCGACCGGTCCAGGGCCTGTTCCGAAGATCAGAGGCACGGCCGAGTTGGTGGTGATGACGAAGCCGCTCCCGTAGCCGATCAACATGTTGAGGTCTGCGAGAGGAACACCGGCATAGAGGTTGCCGGCCAGGCCGGAGCCGTAGGCGTAAAACGTCGTCCCGTTGCCGACGTTGTTGTTCACGAAAAGCCGCGCGGTGCCGTCTGCGCTCCCTGAGGTCATGAAGACATCGAGGTTACTTGCCGAAAATACCGAGAGTCTGCCGGAAGGCGTCGCGGTGCCGATACCGACGTTGCCGCCGTTGTAGTAGACGCTTCCGCTTTGGGCCGGGTCGTTCGGCTGCCACTGCCCAAAGGCCGCCGTCGCGGCGAGAATGACGGTCAGAGTTGCAATCAGCTTCCGCATGTTCAACGCTCCTTGGCCGTGGCCAACAATCGATCGATGTCGGTTACAGCAAAGCACCACCGCCTTGCGGGCGGCGTTCCGTGCAGCAATGTGACCGTGGGTCGATTGTCCTCCTGTTTCATGACGAAATGCAACCGATCGTGCAGCGGGGTGCGGGTGACGGAGCTTTGGCGCGTGGTCGTTTGCCTTCGCAGACCTCGTGTGGTTGAATGCGTTCAACCGTTGAACGAACCTGCCACTCATGTCATCACCGACGAGATCCGTTACCGGCTCCTCACGTATCTCGCCGACCACCCGGACGCATCGCAGCGCGAAGTCGCCCAGCACCTCGCTGTCAGCGTCGGGAAGGTCAACTATTGCCTTCACGCCCTGATTGAAGTGGGGCTCGTCAAGATGCGCAACTTCGGCAAGAGCAAGCGAAAGCAGGCGTACGTGTACGTGCTCACGCCGAGCGGCATCGAAGAAAAAATGAATGTCACGGTTCGCTTTCTGCGGCAGAAAATGGACGAGTACGACGCGCTGTCAACGGAAATCAGCCGGCTGACGTGCGAACTCGGTGGAGTCGAGCCGGCGCCGCAGACGGACGAACCGACTCTCTGAAAAGGGACGTCGCGAAATGCAGATTTGTGGTGTAGCTCCAGCGGAGAATCTGCCACCGAGAGGGGCGAAGCCCGTCCGGCGCGCGTCTACGTTCTCCCGGTAGGATACCGGCTGATTCCTCGACCGTGGCGGGCGCCCGGATCCTTACGGCAACCCGAGCGACAGCGAAAAACGTGGACCTCAAAAAAATGTTGAATGACAAGACAATCCTGATTACCGGCGGCACCGGCTCTTTCGGCCAGAAATTCACGGAGACCGTCCTCAAGCGTTACCAGCCGAAGAAACTCATCATCTTCAGCCGCGATGAGCTCAAGCAGTTCGAGATGCGCGGGCAGTTCAACGAACGGACGTACGACTGCATCCGGTACTTCCTCGGAGACGTGCGCGACCGCGAGCGGCTCTACAGGGCCTTCGACGGAGTCGATATTGTCGTCCACGCTGCCGCGCTCAAGCAGGTTCCCGCCGCGGAGTACAACCCTCTCGAGGCGGTGAAGACGAACGTCCTTGGCGCGGCCAACATCATCGATGCTGCTATCGACAAGAACGTCGATCGCGTGATCGCGCTGAGCACCGACAAGGCCGCCAACCCCGTCAACCTCTACGGCGCAACGAAGCTCTGCTCGGACAAGCTGTTTGTCGCGGCGAACAGCTACTCTGGCTACCACAAGACGAAGTTCAGCGTCGTGCGGTACGGCAACGTGGCGGGTAGCCGAGGCAGCGTGATCCCGCTGTTCCTGAAGCGCCGGAACACCGGCGTTCTGCCGATCACCGATCCGCGCATGACGCGCTTCTGGATCACGCTCGAGCAGGGCGTCCAGTTCGTCATCGACTCGCTCGATCGGATGAACGGAGGGGAGATCTTCGTCCCCAAGATCTCGAGCATGAAGATGGTCGATCTCGCCCATGCCCTCGCTCCGGAGTGCCGGCACGAGATCGTCGGTATCCGGGCCGGAGAGAAGCTCCACGAGACGATGGTGTCCGAGGACGATGCACGGACAACGCTCGAGTACGACTCGTACTACGCCATTCTGCCGAGCGCACCCGACTGGGACCAGGGGGCGTTCATGGATAAGAACGGCGGTACTCCCTGTAGCGACGGCTTCCGGTACAGCAGTGACACGAATCCGCAGTGGCTCACCCCTGCCGAGATCAGGGTTGTCATCGACAACGTCAAACAGGCACACGGATGACGGCCAACGGGACTGCGAAGCCGAAACCGCTCCCGTATGGTCGCCAGTCGATCAGTGAAGACGACATCGCAGCCGTAAGCGACGTGCTTCGCTCCGACTGGCTGACGACCGGCCCGAAGGTGGGAGAGTTTGAAGCGGCGTTCGCGGAGGCGGTCGGCGCGAAGCATGCGGTTGCCGTCTCCAACGGGACGGCGGCTCTCCACGCGGCCGCCTATGCCGCGGGTGTCGGGGAAGGGGACGAGGCGATCGTGCCTCCCATGACTTTCGCCGCCAGCGCGAACTGCATCCGATATCAGGGCGGTACGGTTGTCTTTGCCGACGTCCGGGGGGACACGCTCTGTCTCGACGCTCGTGAAGTAGAAAAAGCGTTGACGGCACGGACTCGTGCGATCGTCACCGTCGACTATGCCGGCCAGCCATCGGACCTCGACGAGTTGATGAAACTAGCGGAAGGACGTGGCTGCGTGGTGATCGAGGACGCTGCGCACGCCATCGGCGCGACTTACAAGGGACGCCCGGTAGGGTCGATCGCGCACCTGACCACCTTCAGTCTCCATCCCGTTAAACAGATCACCACTGGCGAAGGCGGAGTGGTGACTACCAACGACGGCGAACTCGCCAGGAAGCTCCGACTTTTCCGGAATCACGGAATCACCACCGACCACCGAGAGCGTGAGAAGCAGGGCTCGTGGTACTACGAGATGGTCGACCTCGGATTCAACTACCGGTTGACCGACTTCCAGTGCGCGCTCGGCATCAGCCAACTCCTCCGGCTACCGGAATGGATTGGTCGCAGGAGAGCGATCGCCGCCCGCTACGCCGCTGCTTTTGCGGATCTACGACAGCTGTCACTCCCGGCGATTCTTAGCGATCGTCAGTCGGCGTGGCACCTCTACGTCGTCGAACTGAATCCGGACAAGTTGCGAGCGACCCGCGCAGAGATCTTCCAGGAGCTCCGTTCCAGGGAGCTGTTCGTTAACGTCCACTACATTCCCGTTCATCTGCATCCGTACTACCGGCAACTCGGGTACTACCCCGGATCGTTCCCCGTAGCGGAAGCTGCCTACGAGCGGCTGATTACGTTGCCCCTCTTCCCTGGTATGAGCGATGACGACGTCGATCGGGTCATCGCCGTGGTACGAGAGGTCTGCGCCGAGCACGCGAGATGACGCGCAGGATCATATTCAGGACGGCAGCGAGCGAGTCGGTAGGCTTCGGACATCTCAGACGATGCCTCACGCTGGCCGAAGCGCTTCGGGCCCGTCGGTCTGAGTGTTTTTTCGCGATACACGGCGGAGCGGCTGGCGTAGATGAAGCGAGGCGGGCCGGGTTCGACGCCGTCCCGGTTGCAGTCGACGACCAGGGCTCCGGGGTCGCCGCTGGAGATCCCGACGCGATCGTTGCCGATTCCTATGATTTTGATGTCGCTCACTATCGCGGCTTTCGGAAACTGACCCGGACACTCGTAGTCCTTGACGACGGTGGCGACCGCGCGTTGCCGGCAGACGTGGTGATCAACCCGGCCGCGGACGCCGTGCGCGCCTACGACAGCTCCTCCATCTCTGTGCGCCTGCTCGGCCCGAAGTACGCGCTGTTACGGTCCAGCTTCGAGGCGGAGCCATGCCGAGAGGTGCGGCAGGAGGTAAGGCGGATCCTGGTCACGCTCGGCGGCGGAGACGCGTTCGGTCTCTCGGCGCAGATCGCGGACGCTGTCTCGTGTTTCTCACCACGTCTGCGTGTTGACGTCGTGCTCGGGCCGTTTGCCAGGGAGGACGCGGCACTGGAGCAGCTCGCCGAGCGACGCGCCGTTCATCTGCACCGCAATCCGCGGGACATGAGGGCGCTCATGGTCGCCGCCGACATCGCCATCAGCGGCGGCGGGCAGACCACTTACGAGCTGGCGGCAACCGGCACTCCAACAGTCGCACTTTGCCTCGCGGAAAACCAACGTGCGAATCTCCAGAGCCTCGCCGCGCTCGGCATATTGCAGGTGGTCGAGGCGCGGACCGCGGACCGTCTGCGGACGGAGCTGATTGCGGCTCTCGCAGGGGTTATCAGCGACCCGGAGCGGAGGCTGAAAATGAGTGGGAATGGTCGCGCGGTCGTGGATGGAAAAGGGGCCACGAGGGTGGCGGACGCGATTGTGGAACGAACCGGAGGAGATTCGTGAAAGACATCAGGATCGGCAAGCATTCGATCGGTTCCGGGAACCCGACCTACGTGATCGCGGAGGCGGGAGGCAATCACAACGGCAGCTTGGAGACGGCGAAGAAACTCATTGAGGTCGCCGCCGAGGCCGAGGCAGACGCTGTGAAGTTCCAGGTGTTCCGCGCCCACCGGGTCTATCCCCGCAGTGCCGGAATGAGCGACTACCTGCAGATGAGCCGTTCCATCTACGAGGTCATCGCTGAGCTGGAAATGCCATGGGAGTGGCTGCCGCAACTCGCTGAACATTGCGAGAAGGCGTCCATCACGTTCCTGGCATCGGTGTTCGACGACGAATCGGCCGATCGCCTCGACCCGTACGTCGCTGCTTTCAAGATCGCGTCCTACGAGATGACTCACTGGCCGCTGATCCGTCACACCGCGGCCAAGAAGAAGCCGCTGATCGTCTCGACTGGCGCGGCCGAGCTTAGTGAGGTGCGCGAGATGGTGCAGGAGGTCAGAAACTGCGGTAGCGCTGACATTGCTCTCATGCAGTGCACGGCTTCATATCCTGCGCCGCTCACCTCGCTCAATATCCTCGCCATTGAGACAATGAAACGCGAATTCGGCGTTCCGGTGGGGCTTTCCGACCACTCGCGTGATCCGATCGTCGGGCCGATGGCGGCGGTCGCTCTGGGGGCGGACCTGATTGAGAAGCACTTTACGTTGAGCAACCGCTTGCCCGGACCGGACCATGCGTTCGCCGTTGAGCCAGAAGAGCTGAAGCTCATGGTCAGACGCATCCGCGAGGTGCAATCAGTGCGCGGCAACCCGGCCAAGGTAGTTGACCCGGTGGAGTCCGATCTCCGCCACTTCGCGCGACGGAGCATCTTTACGACGCGGCAGGTCACGGCGGGCGAGAAACTGACGCCGGAGAACGTCGCAGTCTTGCGGTGCGGAAAGTTGGTCGCGGGGCTGGCGCCGCGGGATTTCGAGCGCGTACTCGGAAAGCGTGCAGTCCGGGACATCCCCGCCGAACAACCTCTTACGGACGCGGACCTTGCCTGATCCGACTCTCCGCACCGTCAGATCGGAAGACGAGAGCCTGTTGCTTGAATGGGCGAACGACGGCGTGGTGCGGGCGAACGCATTCTCGACAGCGCCGATCGAGCCCCAGGATCACCGTCGCTGGTTCGGAGCGAAGCTGGCGGACCGGCAATGCCGCATCTTCATCATGGAAGATGATGGAGGCAGGCCGGTCGCTCAGATTCGCTTTGACCTGAACGGTGATGAGGCGGAGGTCGATGTGAGCGTGGCCGCAACGGCACGGGGCCGGGGGTTTGGAGCGGAGATCATCCGGATGGGCGCAAGAAAGCTCTTCGATGAGACGGCGGTGCAGCGTCTGGTGGCTCTGGTGAAGCGCGAGAACATCGCGTCGATGAAGGCGTTTCTGATGGCGGGTTTTGCCGTGTCCGAAGAGATCGTTCGCGACGGCGGGACGGTTTCCCGCTTGACGCTGAGCCGAGTGGCTTGAATGGCCGAGCTGACCTACCGCTACGCAACCCCTGATGACGATGAGCGAATTCTCGACCTTTACGAGGCGTCGTTCGCGCGCCGTCTCTCGCCGGAATGGTGGCGCTGGTTCAGCTACAGCTGCCCGAACGGTCTGAACCGGACCACGCTTCTCGAGGACGTCGACAGCGGTGCTCTTGCAGCCAGTTACAGTCTTCTGCCGCTGAAGCTGCAGCTGAACGACCGCGTGGTCGAAGCCAGTCTCGCCACGAACGGCAACACCCATCCCGCCTATCAGGGCCGTGGTTTGTTCAGTCCGACCTGCCGCCAGGCGCTCCAAGGCGAGGCGGATATCGGTTGCGGCGTATCGCTAGGGATGCCTCGGTTCGGCGTCTCGTATCCAGCTCATGTCAAAGTCGGTTGGAAGACGCTCTGTAAGCTGCCGTTCCTTGTGAACACCGACCTCCAGGCTCGTGCAAATTCTTGCCGCGAGGTGGGTGCCTTCGACGAACGATTTGACGCGTTCTTCCGCGGTATCGCAGAGAAATACTCCTTCATCATCATGAAGGATCACCGGGTGATCAACTGGCGCGTGGCTGAACGTCCCGACAAGCAGTACACACGATTCATTCTGGAGCGGGGCACGACGTTGGCCGGCTACGTCGTCCTGAAGAAGTTCGACGATGGCGACTATCGAAAGACACACATCATGGACATCCACGCGCAGGACGAAAGTGCTCTCGACGAACTGCTGGCGGCAGCCGAGTCATTTGCCGCCGGCCGCGATGAGCTGAATCTCTGGAGCAATCGATGCGATCCCTACCGGGAGCAACTGCTGGCGCGCGGGTATGTCGAACGCGAGGGATCTGATCTCCTGATTATGCATTTCAACGGTATCTCCGAGGAGATCGTCGAAGAGCGCGCGTGGAACTTCTGCCTTGCCGACAACGACGTTTATTGAGGATGGATATGGAGGAGAAGCGGATCTGCCCGCGGGTGGTGAAAGATGCTGGCGCCGGGTCAGCCCAAAACAGCCACGGCGAGGACCGGCTGTGACTGCTTTTGATAATGTGCTGGTAGTGGCGGCGCACCCCGACGATGAGGTTCTGGGCTGCGGCGCGACGATTTCCCGTCTGGCGCGCACGGGCAAGGTCTCGATTCTGATCCTAGGCGAGGGGTTCACTTCGAGGGCGGAGCAACGGCAGAGCGGCGCACCGGAACTGAACGTGCTTCGAAACAACGCCGAAGCAGCGGCGCGGGTGATGAACGCATCCGCCGTCGAGTTCGGGGGACTTCCGGACAATCGCTTCGATGAACTGGCGCTGCTCGACGTGGTCAAACTCGTCGAGCGGGCCGTTGAACGGATCGCACCGACAGCGATATTCACGCATCACGGCGGCGACCTTAACGTCGATCACCAGGTCACCTTCCGATCCGTGCTTACGGCGACACGGCCGATGAAAGGGCACTCGGTGAGAGAACTCTACAGCTTCGAAGTCGCTTCATCGACGGAATGGGCCTTTGGCAGGTTCGAGTCTGCATTCCGCCCGAACTTTTTCGTTGACGTCGAGTCATCCATCGAGCAGAAGCTTCGGGCCATGAATCAGTACCCCGACGAGATGCGTCCTTTTCCGCACCCGCGTTCGGAAGATGCCCTTCGGGCCATAGCACGGAGGTGGGGAAGCGTGGTCGGTTGCGAATACGCGGAAGCGTTCGAGCTGATTCGCGGCATTCAATGAGAGCGCTGGTCGTAGGATGCGGATCGATCGGCCGGCGGCACACGGCCAATCTCCGTACGCTTGGAGTCGAGCGGATCGCCACATACGACGCTGTCGCTGAACAGGGCCGCGCCGCGGCCGCTCAATTTCATACCGAGTACGTCGAGAGTCTCGACGCGGCCTTAGAGAACGGCGGGTTCGACCTGACGCTGGTCTGCACTCCGCCTTCGACGCACCTCGAGATTTCGAGACGCGCCGTCGCCAGCGGCAGCAACGTCTTCGTAGAAAAGCCGCTATCGAACGATCTGGCCGGCGTCGACGCCCTCATCAGCGAAGCCCGCCTCGCGGAACGGTTCGTAGCCGTCGGGTACAACCTTCGGTTCCACGCCGGCATCCGTCGGCTCAAAGAGGTGGTCGAGAGCGGGGAGATCGGCGTCCCGCTGATCATCCGCGCGGAGGTAGGACAATACCTGCCGGACTGGCGCGCGGGGTCCGACTACAGGAGCGGTTACAACGCCTCTGCTGCGATGGGCGGCGGAATCATTCTCGATGCGTCACACGAGCTCGACTACGTGAGATGGCTGGGAGGCGAGGTGACCGCCGTTTCCTGTGTGGCCGCTCACCTCACGACTCTCGATATCGACGTCGAGGACGCAGCGGCAATTACCATGCGCCTGGCGAGCGGTGCGATCGCCGAGGTGCACCTCGACTCGATTCAGCGCGTGTATGCGCGCAATTGCAAGCTGATCGGCGAAGAGGGGACGGCGCGGTGGGAGTTCGGTGAAGACGTCCGCCTCTTCAGCGCCTCTTCCGCACACTGGAAGACTTTGCCGGCAACCGCGGATCCGAACGACATGTACCTCGATGAAATGAAACATGTACTGCAGTGTGCAGCCGGCGAATCGGTGCCGCTGGTAGGTGCAGAGGAAGGCCGGCGAGTGCTGGAAATCGTCTTAGCCGCGAAAGAGTCGTCTCGCTCTGCGCAGGAGGTCGTTCTGTGAAACGGATTGTTGTTCTGCAGGCCCGGATGGGGTCGACGCGCCTGCCTGGGAAGGTCCTGGCCGACATCGGCGGCAAATCGATGCTGGCACACGTCATCGAGCGAGCTGCCCGTATCCCATCGATCGACCAGGTGGTCGTTGCGACGTCGATCGATTCGGCGAACGAGCCTTTGATGGATGTGGCTCGCCAGCTGGGCGTGATGTCCTATGCGGGAAGCGAAGCCGACGTTCTCGACCGTTATTACCAGGCCGCCAGGCTCGCTGCGGCCGACGTAATCGTGCGTGTCACGGCCGACTGTCCCCTCCTCGATCCCTCAGTGAGCGGGGCCGTGATTGAGCGGTTCTGCGCGGGTCCATTCGACTATGTCAGCAACACGAACCCGCCGACTTTTCCCGACGGTCTCGACACTGAAGTGTTCTCGTTCCAGGCGCTGGAAAGGGCCTGGCGGGATGCGGCGCTCACCTCGGAACGCGAACATGTCACGCCGTTCCTGTGGAAGAACACCGATTTGTTCCGAATCGACAATGTCACCGGTGCCCGTGACCTTTCCCATCATCGCTGGACCGTCGACGACGCCGGCGATCTCGCCTTCGTCCGCGCCGTCTTCGCTTCGATGGCCGGGCGTGAGGACTTCGGCATGGCGGAGGTTCTGGAGGTGCTCGATCGCCACCCGGAGCTCCGCGAACTGAACAGCGGGAAGCTCCGCAACGAAGGCTATGCGAAGTCATTGTCCGAAGACGCAGTGGTGCCGGAGAAACGTCAGTGACGGGCCCGGCTCAGTGGAACCGGGATTTCTACAAGACCGGGTACGAAGGCTTCGAGCGGCTCGAGAACTTTCCTACGCCGCAATCGCTGCAGGACTACCGGCAGCATCTTTTGGATAAGACCGATGCGCAGGCCACCTTCATCCAGAAACTGCTGGGGGGGCGCAAGCTGCGGGTGATCGAGTTCGGCTCCGGCAACGGGCGCCTGTTGGTCGCACTCGCGCTTCGCGGAGCCCTCGACCAGGGGGTGGGCGTAGAAATCTCCAGGTCGAGAGTGCAGTTTGCCGAGTCGTGGGCTGGCGATCTGGTGCTGGCGAACGTGCGCAACGTCGCGGCGGACGCGCTGACGTTCGACGACTTCGGTGACGAAGAGTTCGACCTGGCGGTTTGCATTACAGGTGCCTTCGGGTATCTGCACGCAATCCGCGAAACCGCTCCGTCGGAAATCCTGAAGAAGATGCGCAGAGCCGTCCGGCCGGGCGGCAAAGTCCTGTTTGAGCTTTATCAGATTCCGGCGCTCCGGAGACAGATGCTTCTGCTTAACGACGGCCGCCTGCGCCTCTGGAACCCTCTGCCGGAGGAAGACAGATTTGCCTACTACCTCGACGATTTCGAGTTCTGGCCCGAACAGAACGTCTTGCGCCACGGCAAGATATTCATCGGCCGTGACGGTTCAATCGATGCGGGTCGCGAGGAAGTGTTGCGATACTACGAGCAACGGACTTTTGAGTCGATGCTGGGCGCGCAAGGGTTCGTGGATCAGGATAGTCGAAGCGATTTTCAAGGTGGCCCATATCGGGAAGGAGACTCTGCAACGCTGGTCGTGACGGCGTCTGCACCGGAGGTGAGGAGATGAGCCAGACAGGCACCGAAACACCGGCGGCGGCCGGCCTGAGCGCGACGGAAGACCTCTATGGAAGGGGTAAGCGCCGGATTCCCGGCGGAACGCAGCTGCTCTCGAAGCGTGCCGAGCTTTTTGCGCCGGGCCAGTGGCCCGCCTATTACTCCCGCGCGGCAGGTGCCGAGGTGTGGGACCTCGACGACCGCAAGTATCTCGACATGAGCATGATGGGGATCGGTTCCTGTCTGCTCGGTTACGCCGACCCCGACGTCGACGAAGCCGTACGTGACGCCATCGCCCGGGGCGTGATGTCGACGCTGAACAGTCCGGACGAGGTGGAGTTGGCGAATCTTCTCTGCGAGCTTCACCCCTGGGCCGATATGGTGCGTTTCGGCCGTTGCGGCGGTGAGGCCATGGCCATCGCCGTGCGCATCGCGCGCGCCCATACGCGACGCGACAAGATCGCCTTCTGCGGCTACCACGGCTGGCACGACTGGTACCTCGCCGCGAATCTCGGCGAAGAGACGAGCCTGGACGGGCATCTCATCCCCGGCCTCGAGCCGGCCGGCGTGCCTCGCGGGCTTGCCGGTACCGCGTTGCCTTTCCACTACAACAAGATCGACGAGCTTCGCGCGATCATGGCCAAGAACCGTGGGGAGATCGCGGCTATCGTAATGGAGCCGGTGCGGGAGCACGATCCGGAGCGCGGTTTCCTCGAGACCGTGCGTGAGATCGCCACCGAGTCCGGAGCCGTACTGATCTTCGACGAGGTCACCGCCGGCTTCCGGATGAACAGCGGCGGCATCCATCTCCGGTTCGGCGTGAGTCCCGACATCGCCGTATTTGCCAAGGGCATGAGCAACGGCTACGCGATGGCGGCCGTCATCGGGCGAAGCGCGGTCATGGAGTCGGCGCAGCGAAGCTTCATCAGCAGCACGTATTGGACGGAGCGCATCGGACCGGCCGCGGCGCTCGCTACCATCCGAAAGCACCAGCAGCGCAACGTGGGCGAACTGCTGATCCACACTGGGGACGCCGTCAAGGGCATCTGGCGACGCGCCGCGGAAGCATCGGGCCTGCGCGTGCACGTTTCAGGCATTGCACCGCTCGGCCACCTCGGTTTCGACTATCCAAACGGGCAGGCCATGGCGACGCTGTACACGCAGCTCATGCTGGAGCGGGGGTTCCTGGCAACCCGAGGGTTTTACGCGTCCTACGCCCATCAGCCGGAGCATCTCGCGCTCTTCGAGTCTGCAGTCACAGAAGCATTCGCCATCCTCCAGAAGTCATCGGCGAACGGCGAAGTGGAGAAACATCTGAAAGGGCCGGTGGCGCACACCGGGTTCCAGCGGCTCACCTGAACTTCATGAAGACGCCCGCAGAGCTCAGTGGTCGCGATGACAGTGACAATGACCGCCCTTCGCGGGCGATACCGATGGTTCACTTCGTACACGAGTCGTCGAACGTCGACGAAGGCGCCAGGATCGAAAGGGGTAGCTTCGAACAGAAGGTGCTCGTGGCTGGCGACATAGTGATCGGAAACAACTGCCTCTCCGCGGAGCAAATCCGCCTCGCTGATCCGGCGCTTTATCGGGGGGGGCTGGCCGGATGAAGATCGTTACGGTCGTCGGCGCCCGACCGCAGTTCGTGAAAGCGGCGGCGGTGAGCCGCGAGATCGCGAAGAACCGCTTGATCCGTGAGGTGATCGTCCATACCGGGCAGCATTTCGATCACAACATGTCCAACATCTTCTTCGAGGAAATGGAGATTCCGGCGCCGCAATACTTCCTCGACGTCAATTCACTCGACCACGGGGCCATGACCGGGCGGATGCTCGAGAAGATCGAGCAGGTGCTCGTGGCCGAAAGGCCGGACAGCGTGGTGGTTTATGGAGATACCAACTCCACGCTGGCGGGAGCGCTCGCGGCCAGCAAGCTCCATGTCCCGGTCGTTCACGTGGAGGCTGGGCTGAGAAGCTTCAACATGAGCATGCCTGAAGAGGTGAACCGGGTCCTGACCGACCGAATAAGCAGTGTCCTGTGCTGCCCGACAGACCATGCCGTTGAGAATCTTAAGCGGGAAGGCTTCGAAGCGATCGGGCCGTCCATTCACAAGACCGGGGACGTAATGCAGGATGCCGCGCTCTACTACAGCCAGCGGTCGGCTGCGCGGTCGACGATCGTATCAAGGCTGGGACTTCGCAGTGGCGCATACGCGCTGTGCACCATTCATCGGGCCGAGAACACTGACCACGAAAAGTCACTCACCGAGATCGTGGAAGCGTTGAACGCGATAGCCCAGAGCATTACGGTGGTGCTGCCACTCCATCCGCGGACGCGAAAGCTGCTGAGCGGCCTGACGGCCACGCTCCAATTCGATCCTATTGAGCCGGTCGGGTATTTCGACATGCTGGAGCTGCTCAAGAACAGTGGCATCGTCCTGACCGACAGCGGTGGCGTACAGAAAGAGGCGTTCTTTTTCTCCAAACCGTGCGTGACGCTGCGGCGGGAGACTGAGTGGTTGGAGTTGCTGGAAGCAGGGGTGAACGTGCTGGCCGGTGCCGACCGCGATCTCATCGTGCAGAGTTTCCGGACCATGCTCGACCGTCGGCCGGTTTTCGACCCTGCTCTGTACGGCAGCGGAGGAGCGAGCAGGCGGATCGTGGAAGCGCTGCCGTCGTAATCACCACCCCAACTCGAACACAATCATGTTCTCTCTGATCAAGACGGCCGTGCGAGCGGCCATCGTTCTTCCGTACCGCCTGCGCTTCGAATCGGTCGGCGCCGGTTCGCGCATCAACCCGCCACTGCTGCTTCAGGGTGCTGGTCGCATCCACCTCGGAAGCGGTGTGATCCTCGAGCAGTATCTGGGCATGACAGTTGTCGGCCGGGGAGAGATCACGATTGGCGACGGCACGGAGCTCCGATGCTTCGCACGCCTGGAGGCGCACGACGGGTTCATCCGCATCGGTGCGCGCTGCGGCGTCAATCCCTTCACCCTTCTATCCGGCTACGGCGGGCTGACCATCGGCGACGACGTCCGCATCGGCTCTCATTGCTCGATTCTATCGTCGACTCACAATTTCGAAGCCAGTGACCTCACCATTAGAGAGCAGGGCGTGGAGCGCCGGGAAACGATCGTGGAGGACGACGTCTGGATGGGACACGCCTGCACGATCGTCGGAGGTGTTCGCATCGGCTCGGGGGCGATCATCGGTGCCGGCGCAGTAGTGACCCGCGACGTCCCGCCGCGTGCGATCGTCACCGGAGTGCCGGGAAGGGTCACCGGCACCCGCTCCCTATGACCCCGACACTGTGAAGAACGTCTACCTGATCAACCTGAGCTTCGGACTGGCCGGGATCGAGCGGAGGTTCGCGAACCTGTGGCGGATCCTTTACCGGCGCGGAACCGTCTATCCAATCCTGGTCGTACCGTCTCTGCTCGCCAACATGCTCGAGGAAGCCGCTCTCCTACCGACTGACCCTGGAGGATTGATCACCATTCCGGAGCCGCGGCCGGTGACGTGGGTCGCAGATCGCCTCCGGCCGGTCGTGTTCGATGTGCCGAAGGCGATCGTGCGCAGCCGCATCGCCGCTCTCGGCTACCGACCGGTCTGGAGACGCATCGCAAACGATCCGGATGCGGTGGTTCATATGGGCATGAACGCGTCGGCTCTCCGTCCGCCCGCCGTTCCCACGGTATACGAATGCGTCGATTCGACCCTTTCACAGCTGGGATCGAGGCACTTCCGTCGTGCCGCCGCGCGCCGCTGCGTCGTGCACTGCCAGACGCAGCGCATCCAGAGTGCTCTGGAGAAGCAGCACGCCGGGAACGATCCACAATGGAGCACCGTTGTCAGCCCGTCCTACTTTGCACATTACGAAGATGCTCCTGCCGAGCAGGAGCGGGATGCGGGCCTGATCGCGTTCGTGGGCAGGCTCTCGCCAGAGAAGAACCCCCTGCTGTTCATCGAAGCGCTGGCCCTTGCACGCCGCCAGGGTGCCGACTGTCGGGCCGTAATGCTCGGCGAGGGACCGCTGCAGGCAGACGTGGAGGCTCTGATTGCGCGGCACGACCTGAGCGCGCACGTCTCCGTCTCCTTCGTCAGCCGCCCCTTCGAGATTCTGCGTCGCAGCGCGATCTTTGCGACGTTGCAGGCCGGAGACAATTACGGCAGCCAATCCCTCCTGGAGGCGATGGGGGCGGGATGCGCGGTCATCGCCAGCGACGTTGGGGAAACTGCCCGGATCGTCTCAGACGAGTTGGGACTGCGGGTGCCGATAACGGTGGAGGCGGTTGCGCGCGCGATGGTCACGCTCGTCGGGGATCCTTCAGCCACCCGCGCGATCGGAAGGGAAGCGGAGCAGATCGCCAGAACGAAATACTCGGCCGACGCATATGCGGCCTTTCTCGAGTCCCTCTACGAGAGCGCCTGTCAGTTCCACTTACAGGCCGAGCCAGCCGATGGGCGGCGGCAGGTCGTCGGTTGATTCGAGTATCACGCAGTCGCGGGAGGACAAGAGTCGATGTTTTCTTTGACAGGAACGTATAAACGCGCGCTGGTTACGGGCGGCGCCGGATTTATCGGAAGCCACGTCGTTGAAGGGCTTCTCGACGATGGGCTGGAAGTGTTAAGCGTCGATGACTACAGCGCCGGCAAGCGGGAGAACCTGGAGCGGTTCCGGGCGAATCCGCGCTTTCAGGCGGTTGAGTGTGACGTCACCGACGTCAACGCCTTACAACCCCACTTCCAGGACGTCGATGTCGTCTTCCATCAGGCCGCCTCGAAAATGACCATCTGTTTGAAGGATCCACGCCGCGATCTGGAGGTAAACGCGAAGGGCACCTTCAACCTGCTCGAGCTGGCCCGGGACCATCAGGTTCGCAAGTTCGTGCATGTCTCAACCGGCTCGGTTTACGGCGAGCCGCATTACTTTCCCACTGATGAAGAGCATCCGCTTAACCCGACCTCTTATTACGGTGTGAGCAAGCTGGCCGGCGAGAAATACGCACGTGCCTTCGCTCACCTTTACGGCATGGACGTGACCATGCTGCGTTATTACCACGTGTATGGTCCACGGCAGGAGAACAGTGACGTCGGCGGGGTCGTCTCGATATTTGCGCGGAGGGCGCTTGAAGGAAAGCCGCTGATCATCTACGGTGACGGCACGCAGCTCCGTTCGTTTACCTACGTCAAGGACGTCGTGAACATCAACAGGCTCGTGGCCTTGCGTCCCGAAAGCCGCGGCAACGCCTATAACTGTGCTTCCGGCATCAGGGTGACCATCCAGGAGCTCGCTGATTCGGTGCTGGACATCCTCGGCAGGCGAGACGTCGGGATCGAGTACAGAGACTGGAAGCTCGGCGACATAAAGACTTTTGATGTTTCGAACGAGAAGCTCAGAAGGCTGGGTATGGAATGGGAAACGTCCTTCGAGGACGGTCTGCGCGCTACCCTCGAGTGGACGCGCCAGTGGATCGAAGCTCACCCAGCATGAGTCGCACGTCCGCCAGACGGAACGGGGGTCGCAATTCCCGAAGCTCTGAACTGAAGAGACTGCATTGAGCCTACGCATCCTCTCGAAGGATTTTGCGTTCTATGGCCTGTTGGACTTCCTGCAGCGGTCCTTGGGGATTCTGCTGGTTCCCATCTATACGCGCGTTCTTTCGCAGGCTAGCTACGGCGATCTCGATCTGATTGTCACGGTCGGCAGCGCCCTTACCGTTCTGGTGGACCTCCAGTTCGCGGCGGCGTTCGGCCGGCTCTACCTCGAGCACCGGCGCGACGCCGACGGCCCTCGCTTCGTGGGTACAACCATCCTCACTCGTGCCGCCGTGGGGACCGTGCTGGCGGCTCTGTTCCTCTCGGTCGGTTTTGCAGGCGGCCTGGAAACCCGGTTCATTCCCTCGTTCGCCGGGAACGCCGCGGCCTGGGTCATCGTTGCCCTTTCCGTCCCAGTCACGTTCGTCTACGACATCCTGCTGGTGCAGACGCAGATGCTACGTTCTAAGAAGGGATTCTTCGTCGGCGCATTTGGAAATGCGTTGCTGGCTACCATCCTTTCCATCGTCTTCACCGTAGCGTTGGACCTGGGGATCTTTGGGGTTGTGCTCGGCCAGTTCATCGGCAGGCTCGTGGTGACCCTGGTCCTGCTGATGGGAATGCGCAAGGAGATCGCGTTCGAGTACCGTTCGGCCATCTTGACGGAGTTGTCCAGCTACGCCCTGCCGCTCGTGCCCGGCTGGTGGGTGGCATTCTCGTCGGCATACGTCAGCCGCTTCTTCATCTACGGCGGGCAGGGTGCTCAGCAGAACGCCATTCTCGCCATCACCATGAAGCTGGCGGCTCTGATCGGGATGTTCTGTGTGGCCTTTCGCACTGCCTGGCAGCCGCTTGCCATTTCCTACATTGGCGAAGACGGCGGAGAAGCCTTCTACATCCAGTCGCTGCGCGTCTTCACTGCGGCCGGACTGTTCAGCGTATTCATGCTGGCGCTGTTGTCGAGGCCGGCCCTCGCCATCCTGGCGCCGCCTTCGTACGGCGCGGCCGCCGACTATGTCCCGTACTTCCTGGTTGCCATGATCATCGGCGAGCTCGACGTAAACCTTCAGCTCGGAAATCAGATCTCAAAGAAGACACACTGGATGTCAATCGCCGCGACGCTGGGCCTGGTGGTCAACCTCGCGGTCCTGATCTCGTGGACGTCCCGGCTCGGCATTTACGCTGCCGGTGCCGGGCTGCTCGCCTCGGTGATCATGAAGGTGAGCGTTACGTATCTGAGCGCGCAGCGGAACTACAAGATCCACTACGACAGGAAGTCGCTGATCGTGTTCGCATTTGGT
Source organism: Thermoanaerobaculia bacterium (assembly GCA_049298815.1). Lineage (GTDB taxonomy): Bacteria > Acidobacteriota > Thermoanaerobaculia > Gp7-AA8 > Gp7-AA8 > JBAQWH01. Next base: position 17,587 of record JBAQWH010000246.1, read on the forward strand.
TGTGTGTCGCTGTTGTTGCTGGCCGTCGCCAGAAGCACCGCTGCTCTCGGCGAAGCGGTGGTGGTCGGAATGGTGCTCGTACTGGGCTTGGCGCTTCCGTGGATTGCTCTGGGCAGGCGCGAAAGAGATCTGTTTCGGAAAGCGACCGCCGTCGGTGTGAGCTGGGTGTTCGGGGGGAGGGGACATGCTGACGCAGGCTGAAGAACAGAGGCCAGTGCGCCGGCGTCCGCGCCGCCGTGCCCGAACGACCGACATGCTCGACCAACTCTGGGCGACGGCCATCCTCTTCATGAATGGCTGGATTCTGTCGCTTCCGGTGAGCGAGACCCCTTTGCCGTTCTGGCTTACGCCAATCCAGGTGGTGCGGGGTGTCTTCGTTTACGAGGTGCTGTTCGTTGCCTATCTGCTGACGGCGTTGCTGGCCCATGGTGGCGCGGTCACGATGCCGCGACGCACGGCGTTCACCGTGGCCCTACTGATCGCCGGTCTGGGATTTCTCGGCGCTGTTTCCGGAGCTGTCAATCAACGGCCGCTGAAGGAGTTCGTAAGCGCGGCGCGCTATCTGCTTCTGGCCGCCTACTTTCTGGCCGCGGTTCACTGGGGCCGCCGTCTGGGTGTTCGTTTCGTCCTGCGGGGCTTTTTGTTGGGGATTCTGGCGGCCGGAGTGGTGAACATCTATTACACGTTCACGATCAACTGGGCGCAGGTGGGCGGGATGCCGATGCTGCTCGGTCAGAACGGGCCGGGCGGCTACTTGGCCATGTCCGTCCTGCTGAGCGCATGGCTGGGGTTGGAACGGGTTACTACGAGCGACACGGCGCTCGCCCTCAGCACCGCGGCCGTGGGAGTATTCGCGGCTTCAATCAGCTACTCGAAACTGTCGATGCTTATCGCTGGTGCAGGCGCAGCAGTGTGGGTTCTGGTGGCGTGGCGAAGAATATACGGATGGCGATCGCACGTCGGCCGCTTCGCGGTGGTGGCGGGGTTGCTGCTGCTCCTCTTCGGCCAACGGTCTACGCTCCTCGGCTACCTCAAGAGCGTGGACACGTTCGTCACGTACAAGTTTCGAAGCGTCGACGAGGAGAGCGTAGGTGTTCGCGCGCAGTACTTCTTCATCACCACGGAGATTCTGCTGCGGAATCCCGTCTTCGGGGTCGGCTACGGTGGCTTCTACGACGCGGCAACCCGTACGGAAGCTTATAAGGATTCTCGTAGCGGCCGCGAAGACCCTGAAAGCGGAGCCCGCGGCGAGTCCAACCCTCATAGCTCATTTCTCTACTACGCCTCCGCTAACGGATTCCCTGGAATCGCACTCTGCGTCGCTATTTTTGTTACGACGTTCTATATCGCCTTCCATCGCCTGCGGAAGCACGGCCTGCACGGCTACGCTTTATGGGGCGGCCTGGTGTTCGCCTATCTCATCTTCGGTCTAACGCTGCCGACGCTGTTCAATACCTTCATTCTTTATCTGATCGCGGCGGTCGGAACCGCATCATGGAGAGGTCCGCTCCCCGCCGCAGCGCGGCGGGCGGGCCCTGTGTCCGCGCCGGCAGGGATCAAGTAGCGAAAAGTCATGTCCATCGACCTAACCCAACCGATCGAGTTCCACGTTCTCACCGTGGGGTGGAGTTCCGAGGTCATCCGCAGTCTCGGAGATCCGATCCAAGATGCGACCGGATTTCGTTTCTCCCACATTCTCGATCCGGCGCTCGATGAGGTGCCGGCGGAGAAGCAGCACCAAGGCACGTGCTTCGTGTTCCGGGAAGACTTTCACGCGGCGATGCCTCTGCCTGACCGGGAGGCCTTGGCTGACCTGGAGCGCCCCGGCGTCCCCACCATTCACACGATGATCATGAGCGATCGCGTGGTGAAGAACCTTGCGTACGACGACGCCGTGTCGTATGTGTCCTTTCTGGCGCGGCGCCTCGAAGAGCTCTTTCTACAGATCAGACCCACGGTGGTGATCGGCGGATTCGATTCCGTCCATAGCGCCATCGGGCTGGCCGTTGCCCGCAAGCTCGGTCTGCCATGGTTTGCGCTGAACTTCACTTCGCTGCCTCTCGGGCGCGCCGGTTTCTGTACAACGCTCAGCCCGAGGAGCAGTTTCTCTTGTCTTCCGTCTAACCCGCAGGAAATGCGCGCTCTCGCGCTGAGCACGCTCGCCGATTTCGAGAACAAACGGACTGCTGTTCCCGCGTACCTCTCGGCCAACAGCATAGCCATGGTGCTGCGCCGCCTTCCGGGTCATCTGGCCGCATTGGCGAGAGTGTTCCGTCGCGTGGTGCAGCGTCGATTCGACCGCTACACCCAGTACTCGATTCGACGACTCGCCGCCGACTATGTCCGCAAGCGGCTGAATCTTCTCCTGCTGCCCGCGGGTGAGTTCGTCGACGCGCCACCCGCTGCGCCTTACCTGTTCTTCGGGCTGCACATGCAACCGGAGTCGTCCATCGACGTGTGGGCGCCGTTCTTCTCCGACCAGTTCAGTGTTGTCGAGGCCATGGCCCGCTCGACGCCGCCCACGCACAAACTATTCGTTAAGCTGCACAAGAGTGACGCCGACAACTACTCACGCCGTGAGCTCGAAAGGATGAGCAGCCTTCCCGGAGTAAAGCTGGTTTCTCCCTTTGCGAACAGCCGTCCCTTCATCGACAACGCTTCGCTGGTGCTCGCCATTCAAGGAAATATCGCTCTTGAGGCCGGGTTGCTCGGTCGCCCGGTGCTCATGTTCGGCGACTCACCTTTTCTTGATCTCCCGAGCGTGTCGAAAGTAAAGCGCATCACGGATCTCCCTGCGCAGATCCGCATGAAGCTGGCGGAGGCGCCGCCCGACCGCGAGGCTATCGTCGACGGCTTTGCGTCATACCTCGGCCGCTACGGGCCCGGCTGCTACAACAACTGGGACATCAAGCCTTCCCATTCGGAGATCCAAGACCTCGCCGCACATTTCGTAGCGTTGCGGGACTTCTTGGCGTCGAGGGCGGATGCAGGTGCGCCGGTCGCGCCGCGGGAAGAAGTGTCTCACCTGTAAAGGCGGGATTGAGCGATGTGCGGAATAGCCGGCAGCCTCATCAGGCCATCCCGCCGGAGCAAGGCCCGAGGAGCGGGCAGGCGCCCGCTCGAGACCTTCCCGCACGGCGGACCTGATGCTCGCGGCGACTTCAAACGTGTGGCTGGGCCACATCCGGCTCAGCGGTTCTTGATTTGACCGAGGCAGGGAATCAGCCGATATCCACGACGATCGTGGGCGGGGGAGCTGTTGAACGTTCATGGCCTTCGGTGGGGCTCGGACCCGGAAGTCATCCTTCGAGGCTTAAAGGTCGGGACCACTCTCTTCGAGAAGTTGAACGGCGTCTACGCGTTAGCGACCTACGACCGGGCCGTCAGGAGGCCATGACACCATGTGCGGAATCGCAGGACTCGCAGCACGACCGCACCAGACGGACCGGATAAACCGTGCGCAAGCGCTGAATGTACTGGCGTGTATTGGTCATCGCGGACCGGACGCCCAGGCGGATTACACCGACGGTCAGGTGTGGCTTGGCCACGCTCGGCTCAGCATTCTCGACCTGAGCGAGGCAGGAAGCCAGCCGATGTCCAGTGCGGACGGCCGATTCACGATCGTCTACAACGGCGAGGTCTACAACTTCCGCGACCTCGCAGGCGAGCTCGCGATCGAAGGGTTGAGGTCTTCGTCGGACACGGAAGTCATTCTCCGGATGTTCGAGAGGCTCGCCGAGCGGACCTTCGTCCGCCTGAACGGAATCTTCGCGTTCGCTCTGTACGACCGCCAGGAGCAGACGCTCTGGCTCGTGCGCGACCGCCTGGGAGTCAAGCCGCTGTACTTCCGCTTCGATGACCAGGGTCTCAGTTTCGGTTCCGAGATCAAGGCACTCAGAATTCTGGCAGGAGAAGCCCTCGACTGTGACCCCGCTGCGCTGCACGAGTGGCTTTACTATGGCAACGCCCTCGGCGGGAGGACTCTTTTCGCAGGCGTGCAGCAGCTCCTTCCCGGGCACTTCCTGAAGCTCGATCTGCGCACGTTCGAGCTCGACGTTCGCAGCTACTGGTCGCTGCACGAGCAGGCATCGACCCGCAACAGGATCAAGGCTCCAGCTTCGGAGCTCATCGCGGAGACGCGACGCCTGCTGGAAGCGGCCGTCAAACGCCAGCTCGTCAGCGACGTGCCGGTAGGCGTCTTCCTGTCCGGTGGCGTCGACTCGAGCGCGATCACTGCGTTCGCATCACGGCACTACGGCGGCCGTCTGGCGACGTACTCGGTCGGATTCGACGATCTTCAGGGGACCGACGAACGGCCGAAAGCACGGCTGGTGGCGGAGCACTTCGGAACGGATCACCACGAACTGCACATCGGAGGGTCCGGTCTGCCGGATCTGGTGGAGAAGATGGTGCGACACCATGACCTGCCGTTCTGCGATGCAGCGAATCTGCCGCTGTACCTCATGGCGGAGAAGATCAGCGGAAGCACCAAAGTGGTCCTGCAGGGAGACGGTGGCGACGAGGTGTTCGGCGGCTACCGCCGGTACGCGTCGCTGAGACTTCGCCCTCTTTTGAAGGGGCTTTCCGGGCCCGGAGAGGTCGTCGCAGGGCTCCTGCCCGACTCGGTGAACACCCGCCGGATCCGGCGCTACGTCCATGCATATGCAGCACCGGACGTGGCTACGACGATGGCGCTGCTCCTCACACCCGTCAGCCCGCTGGAGCAGCCCGAGGCGATCTTCGCTCCGGAGTTCAGGCGGTTGATCGAGGCGAACGACCCGTTCGCTCGATATCGTGCTTGCCAGCCGCTTTTCGCCGGCCACGACATCGGTAACCAGATGTCGCTCGTGGACATGAGCATCGAACTGCCCGACATCTTCCTGGAGAAGGTCGACCGCTCCACGATGGCAGCCAGTCTCGAAGTGCGCGTCCCGTTCCTCGATCACGATCTGATCGACTATGTGGTGCGCATCCCGGGGCATCGCAAGATGCCGCAAGGCAGGAAGAAATGGCTCCTCAAGCAGGCCCTTGCCGGGATCGTCCCTCATGAGATCCTCTACGGACCAAAGACTGGCTTCAACGTGCCGTTCGGCTATTGGCTGCGTACGCATCTGCGCCAGCTCTTCTTCGATCACCTCGGTGCGTTTGAGGGCCGGGATCCCGGTGTTCTCGATCGCGACCGGATCGAATGGATGTACACGGCCATGTGCCGCGGCGAGTTTGACCGGTCGAATACACTCTGGAACCTACTCAACCTGATGGTCTGGTGTAATCAGGGGAAGGTGCGGCTTGGGACGGGGCACATGGGCGAGGTAGCCGTCGCGGCGCCGGGCGCAGCCGCACAGGTCCCGATTGCTGGTGTCGACAAAAAGGCGGTCCGGCCGCGAGACGAACCGGCCGCCGGATGATAAATGATGACCTTTCCTGAACTGGTTTGTCCGGTCCATGCCTCGCAGCTGGCCTCGAGTGCGACGGCGCTCCGCTGCCCACAGAACCACGAGTACCCGGTTACCCGCGCCATTCCGCGCGTTCTGGAGTCGTCGACCGAATATGCCGACGCGTTCGGCGAGCAGTGGAACACCTATCGCGTCACGCAACTCGACTCGTACACGAGTACTACGATCTCGCGTGACCGCCTGGTCAGGTGTGTCGGGCCAGATGTCTGGTCCGCACTGCATGGGAGCGCAGCCCTGAACGTGCTCGAAACGGGCTGTGGCGCCGGCCGGTTCACCGAGGTGCTGCTCGAGTGCCCGGCGGCAGTGGTGACGTCGATCGACTTCAGCACAGCGGTCGATGCGAACGAGGTCAACTGTCCGCAGTCGGACCGCCACCGCATCCTGCAGTGCGACATCAACGCGCTGCCATTCCCTCGGGAGGCGTTCGACGTGGTGATCTGCCTCGGTGTCATCCAGCACACGCCCAACCCGGAGCAGACGATCGGGTCCCTCTATGAAGCGACGAAGCCGGGAGGATGGCTCGTCATCGACCACTACCGGCCCTCGTTCTCGCACTACACGAAAGTCACGGCGCTCGTCCTGAGGCCGATTCTCAAGCGCCTTCCGCCGCGACAGGGACGCGTAGCTACGGATTGGATCACGCGGCTGTTCTTCCCGCTGCATCGAGCCGTCAAGCGGCACCGCCTTCTGCAGATGATCCTCTCCCGTGTGTCTCCGCTGCTCACCTATTTCCAGACATACCCGCAGTTGAACGACCAGCTTCACTATGAGTGGGCGTTGCTGGACACGCACGACCACCTCACTGATTACTACAAGCACCTCCGAACCGTGCCGCAGATCGAGCGGGTGCTGCGTGGTCTCGGTGCAACGGACATCTGGGTCGCCAAAGGAGGCAACGGTGTGGAAGCGCGTTGCCGGAAGCCCCCGCGCTGACGTGTCGATGCGCATTCTCTGGCCCCACAACTTCAACCCGGCGCAGCCGAACAGTCAGGTCTTCATGAACATCGCCGCGGCCGGCCTGCGCGCGCGCGGCGTCGACCTGCGCTGCGAGTATCTGGGGAACCTCCGTTCGGTCGGAAACCTGGTCCGGGCGCGGAAGCGCATCCGGGACATGGCCGGGGATTTCGACCTCGTCCACGCCCAGTACGGCTCGGCGTGCGGCCTTGCGGCCGCGGCGGCCGGCGACGTGCCGAAGGTTCTCTCGATCCGCGGGAACGACTGGAGTGTCTACGACCAGTCCGTCAACTTTCACTACTTTCACACCCGGCTGGCCAGGTTCATGACGCGACGCTCGATTGGCGCGTATGACCTGATCGTCACCGTCTCGCGGCGAGTGGCCGGGGAGATCCAGCGGTTCGCACCGGGGGCCTCGGTGATGGCCATGCCGTCGCCGATCGACCTCAACCGCTTCCTGCCGCTCGACAAGCGGGAGGCGAGGGCGAGGCTCGGGTTCCCCGGGAACGAAGAACGATGGGTACTGTTCAACGCTCTCAACCTGGACGATCCCGTCAAGCGGTTTGCACTTGCGCGTAAGGCCTTCGACCTGGCCAACGAGCGCCTCGGGAACCTGCGGCTGCGCATTGCGACGAAACTCCCGCACGCTGACTTGCCGCTGTTCACAGCCGCGTGCGACGTCATACTCTGCACCTCGGAGACGGAAGGATGGCCGAACTGCGTGAAGGAAGCGCTGGCCTGCAACGTCCCGTTCGTGGCCACCGACGTGAGCGATCTTCACGAGATCGCCGCGGCCGACCCTCACTGCCGCGTCTGTCCGGACGACCCGCAAGTGCTTGCGGACAGCCTCTGCGAAGTACTCACGTCCCGAGAAAAGCCAGACGTCCGGAAGTACGTCGAGGGCATGCGCGTTGAGGTCCTGAGCGACCAACTGGTCGGCGCCTACGAATCACTCGTCGGCCGGAAGGCGGCGGCTCGTGGCGCCGCCAGGGAGATCTGAGTCACGTATGTGCGGAATCTGCGGAATCGTGTCGCCGGCAGAGGGTGAGCTTCAGGCCAGAGTCTCCGGGATGGTGTCGGTGACGCATCACCGCGGTCCTGACGCCAGCGGGACGTTCACCGACCAGATCAGCGAGTCGACGGTGCTCGCGCTCGGTCACAACCGTCTGTCGATCGTCGACCTCACCGACCACGCGGCGCAGCCGATGCGCAGCCGCGATGGGCGCTACGTCCTCGTCTACAACGGCGAGGTCTACAACTACAAGGAACTTGCGCAGGACCTCGGAAGCGACGAGTTCGGCGACGTGGACTTCGGCGATACCGCGGTCGTGCTGGCGGCTCTTATCAAGTGGGGACCTCAGGCCCTTTCGCGGTTCAACGGGATGTGGGCCATCCTCCTGTACGACTCCCACGAGAAGACGCTACTCGTCTCTCGCGACCGCTTCGGGGTCAAGCCGCTCTACTACTACCAGCAGGGGAAGTCGCTCTACTTCGCGTCCGAGGTCAAGGCGATCCTTCGGGCAAGCGGCGCCAGGCTTCCGGTGAACCCGCACGCTGCCGTGCCGTACCTGACGCGCGGCCTGCTGAACTTCAGCGACGCCACCTTCTTCGAAGGGATCCGGCAGTTCGCGCCCGCGTCTTATCAGCTCATCGACCTGAGCTCGCCGGAGAGTTTCCGCTACGAGCCGGTTCGCTACTGGTCCCATCCATTCGAGCTCGGCGAAGAGCCGGTGCGCGGGCGCATCACACCCGAGGAGATCCGGAGCACCTTTCTCGACTCGATCCGCCTGCGGCTCCGGAGCGACGTCCCGGTCGGCATCCTTCTGTCGGGAGGGGTCGACAGCTCGGCGATCCTTGGCGGTGTCGCGGCTCTCGGCGCGCTTTCCGGACTCACGGTCCTGTCGGTCACGAGCGACGACCCGGCCTCGAACGAGGAGCCGTTCATCGACATCATGAGCAGGCACGTCGGCCTGGTCCCGCAGAAGATCAACGTCTCGAAAGAGCCGATGGGACTGCTCTCACGGCTCGAAGAGGCGAACTGGTTCAACGACGAGCCGGTGTGCGGCATTGCGGACATCGCGTACCTCCGCCTGATGGAACGGGCGCGGGAGCGCGGCATCAAGGTCCTCCTCAGTGGGCAGGGTGCCGACGAACAACTCGGTGGTTACAACAAGTTCTTCTACTTCTGGCTGATGAACCTCGCCAAGGACGGCCGGTATCTCGAAGCGATCAAGACGTTCCTCCGATCGGCACGGAACAGCAACACGATCTACGAGTTCAAGCTCAGCGAGGCCATCCGCTACCTGTCAAAGCGAAAGCTGTCGGGCGGCACCTTCATCGCCCCCGGGTGTCAGGACCGCGACTCGGTCGATATCGGACTGGGCGGCTCGTACATCCGGCGGGAGTGGATCGATCTGACCATGACCTCCGTCCCTTGCCTGCTCCACTACGAGGACCGGATGTCGATGTCGCAGTCGGTCGAGGTGCGGGTCCCGTTCCTCGATTACCGGCTCGTGGAGATGCTCGCACGGGTGCACCCTTCCGAGAAGTTCGAAGGGGGATGGACGAAGTCGATCTTCCGCAAGGCCATCGAGGGGCTGGTCCCCAGGGAGATTCAGTACAGGCGGGATAAGCGGGGCTTCAACGTGCCGGAGGACCGCTGGATGCGTCACGAGTTCAAAGAGGCGACCCTGGCGATGTTCTCTGCACCGATGCTGGCCGAGGATTTCGGACTGATCGATCGTGCCCAGCTGCTGAAGCTTTACCAGCAGTTCCTCAGCGGGTCGGGAATTCTGAACGCTCGTCATTTCCAGAGGGTGTACATATTCGAGATGTTTCTTCGCAGATTCGAGCAGCATCTCGCCAGTCCGCAGCAGAGCGCAGCGTGAGCACAGCGTGATATCCGTCGTCAGCTACGGCGTCGCCAACATCGGCTCGATGCTGAACATGTTGAGGAAGATCGGCGTCGCTGCGCAGCCTGTCTCCAAACCTGAGGAGGTCGCGCGGGCGGAGAAGCTCATCCTTCCGGGTGTTGGCGCGTTCGACAACGGGATTACAGCTCTCCGTGATCTCGGCCTCGCCGAGCCGCTCCGCGCGCGTGTCGCGCAGGGCTTTCCTATCCTCGGCGTCTGCCTGGGCATGCAGATGCTCAGTTACGGCAGCGAGGAAGGCGCCCTTCCGGGGCTGGGCCTCGTTGCCGGACGATGTGTGCGCTTCCGGCCGGGCGGAGCGGTGAGAATTCCCCATATGGGCTGGAGCGAACCGCATTTCCTGCAGACGGATGGGCTGGCTGCGGGGCTCGACCGGGCGAGGTTCTACTTCGTGCACTCGTATCACTTCGTCTGCGACGATCCGGACGACAGACTCGCTGTCTCGCAATACGGAGGCGAATTCACCGCGGCCGTCCACCGGGACAACATCTGGGGCGTTCAGTTCCACCCCGAAAAGAGCCACCGCTTCGGCATGGCCCTGCTTCGGAACTTCGCGGGGCTCTGATGCTGCGTAATCGCGTGATTCCGTGCCTGCTGATGTCGAACGGCGGCCTGGTCAAGACAGTGAAGTTCTCCAACCCGAAGTATGTGGGCGACCCGGTGAACGCCGTCCGCATCTTCAACGACAAAGAAGTCGACGAGATGGTGTTCCTCGACATCGACGCGACCCGCGAGAAGAGAGGCCCCAATTTTCAGGTGCTTGCGGACATCGCGAGCGAAGCATTCATGCCCTTCGGGTATGGTGGGGGTATCACGACGGTCGACCAGGTCAGGCAGCTCTACGCGCTCGGAATCGAGAAGGTGATCCTCAACTCGGCTGCCGTCACGAACCCGCGGCTCGTGGAAGAGGCTGCAAGCATCGCCGGAAACTCCGGCGTGGTGGTGTCGATCGACGTTCGACGCAGCTGGCTTGGCCGGCGAAGCGTCTACATCAATGGCGGCCGGCGCGACACCAGGCTCGATCCGGTCATGCACGCGCGCGAGATGGAGCGGGCGGGGGCGGGCGAAATCCTCCTTACCTCGATCGATCGCGACGGGACCATGGAAGGCTACGATCTCGACCTGATCGAACAGATCTCGTCGAACGTCGGTGTGCCGGTGGTCGCGGCGGGAGGAGCAGGAGAGTTACGTCACTTCCGAGAGGCGGTCGACCACGGCGCGGCGGGATTGGCGGCCGGGAGCATGTTCGTCTTTCACGGGAGGCACCGTGCCGTGCTGATTACCTATCCCGAATATCAGGAGCTCGAACGTTTGTTCGCTTGAGCTCCACGAAGCTTCACAGGAGACCCGATGACACGCGACTATCAGATCTGCACACGCTGCATCATGGACACCAGCGACGCCGACATCGTCTTCGACGAGCGGGGCGTTTGCCATCACTGCGAGGCCTACGACCGGCGCGCAAGCGCGGAACTGTTCGACAAGGACGTGCGCGACGCCAAACTCGCTGCGCTCGTCGCGGAGATCAAGCTTGCAGGGAAGGGGCACGACTACGACTGCCTGATCGGTGTCAGCGGCGGCGTCGACAGCACCATGGTCGCCGTGAAAGTGAAGGAACTTGGTCTTCGTCCTCTTGCGCTCCACGTCGACAACGGCTGGAACTCCGAGCTCGCAGTCAAGAACATCGAGGTGACGCTCAAGAAGCTGGGGATCGACCTCTACACCATCGTTCTCGACTGGGAAGAGTTCCGCGACCTTCAGCTCGCATTCCTCCGCTCAGGGGTGGCAAACATCGAGATTCCGACCGATCACGCGCTCTCCTCGCTGCTGTTCCGGACCGCTGCGGAGAAAGGCATCAAGTACATCATCACCGGCGCGAACGTGGTGTCGGAAGCGACGATGCCGACCAGCTGGATGCACGACTCGCGCGACATGAAGCTGATCAAGGCCATCCACCGCAAGTTCGCGGCCCGACCTTTGAAGACGTACCCCGCGTGCTCGCTCGCGAGATACGCGTGGTACATCGTCCTGCGCGGGATCAAGTACGTCCCGATCCTCAATTACATGGAGTTCCACAAGAATGACGCGAAGGCGTTCATTCAGCGCGAGCTCGGCTGGCGTGACTACGGTGGGAAGCACTTCGAGTCCGTCTTCACCCGCTTCTTTCAGGGCTACATCCTCCCGGAGAAGTTCAACATGGACAAACGGCGTCCCCACCTGTCCAGCCTGATCTGCTCGGGTCAGATGAGTCGTGATGAAGCGCTCGAGGAGATGAAGAACCCGCCCTATCCTCCGGATCTCTTCCGTGAGGACTACGACCTCTTCGTGAAGAAGATGCGACTGACCCCGGACGAATTCGACGACATCATGAAGACGCCGCCGCGGCGTTACAGCGACTATGCACAGGCGTTCTACTTCAGGAACAAGAGCTGGATCATTCCTCTGGTGAAGTCGGTCGTGAAGCCGAAGAGTCTGCGGCGGCCCTCGCCGGTGACGCCGGGGGCATGACCCGCGCGATGGAACCGGGAAACATCTGGATCCTGAACCACTACGCGGGCACGGGCACGTCCCCTTCGACGCGTCACTATGACCTGAGTCGCGAGCTCGTCAAGCGCGGCCATCGAGTGACGATTTTCGCGGCGGGATTCAACTACCAGAAACTCGTCGAAGAGCGGCTCTCTCCCGGTGAGACCTCAAAGACGGAGGATCACGAGGGCGTCCGCTTCGTCTGGCTGCGGACGTTTCCATATCTCGAGAACAGCTGGCGGCGCGCCGTCAACATGTTGAGCTACGCATGGCGCGTCATCAACGTAGCGGGAAAGCTGGACGAGAAGCCGGACGCGATCATCGGCTCGACCATCCATCCGCTTGCTGCGGTCGCCGGGTACATCCTCGCGCGGCGGAAGCGGAGCAGGTTCATATTCGAGGTGAGGGATCTCTGGCCCCAGAGCCTGATCGACATCGGCGCGCTCACGCCGCGACATCCGGCGACATGGGTTCTGCGCGAGATGGAACGGTTCCTCTACCGGAAGGCGCAGGTCATCATCACTCTGCTGCCGTACGCGGACCGCTACATCGCCGGACTGGGCGTGCCGAAGGAGAAGGTGGTCTGGATCCCGAACGGAGCCGATCTTGCGCGCTACGAGAACATCCGGGCGTACGAGGGCGGAACCGGCGAGCGATTCACGATCATGTACCTCGGTGCGCACGGCAAGATGAACGCGCTGGACTCGGTCATTGACGCGGCTGAGATCGTCCAGCAGCGCGGTCTCGCCCGTGTCAGATTCGTCTTTGTCGGTGGCGGCCCGGAAAAGAAGAATCTGATTGACTACGCGCAGCGCAGGAACGTCGCGAACGTCGAGTTTCGAGAGATCGTTCCGAAGAACGAGATCTTCAAGGTCATGAGCGAGGCTGACGCCTTCGTGTTCAACCTTGAGGACCTTCCCTTCAACTATGGTGTGAGCTCCAACAAACTGTTCGACTACCTGGCCTCCGCGAGGCCGATTCTGTTCTCCGGAAACACCGCCAACAACCCTGTCTCGGAAGCGGGTGCCGGGTTCTCGCTGCCTCCACGATCACCGGACCGCCTCGCGGATGCCGTCTCGTCTCTGCTCATGCTGACCCCGGAAGAGCGGATCGAGATGGGGAAGCGTGGCTTTGCGTATATGAAAAACAACCACGACATCCGTCAGTTGGCGGTCGCCTACGAGCGCGTGGCGCTGCATGGGGCTTGACGAAGGCGAAGAGGATGGTCAAGGGGATCTTCGACCGAATCGTGGCAACGCTGGCACTGGTGCTGCTCGGTCCCGTCATGCTCGCGACGGCGCTCCTGGTTGCGATCAGACTCGGTACGCCCGTGCTCTTCGTGCAGGAGCGGCCTGGTCTCGGAGGGCGGATCTTCCGCCTTTTCAAGTTCAGAACGATGACGGATGAGCAAGGCCCCGACGGCGAGCTCCTGCCGGACGAAGTACGGCTTACGTCATTTGGAAGAACGCTGCGACGATTGAGTCTCGACGAGCTGCCGCAGCTGATCAACGTGCTCCGTGGTGAGCTGAGTCTGGTCGGCCCACGTCCGCTGCTTGTCGAGTACCTGCCCCTCTACTCGGCCGCGCAGGCGCGGCGCCACGATGTGAAGCCTGGCATCACAGGGTGGGCGCAGGTGAACGGACGAAATGCGGTCAGCTGGCCCGAAAAGCTCGCCATGGACGTCTGGTACGTCGACAACCGGACGTTGTGGCTCGATCTGAGGATCCTCTGGATGACGGTCGTGCGCGTGTTCAGCGGAGCCGGGGTAAGCCAGGATGGCCGCGCGACCACCGAACGCTTCAGGGGCAGCGCATGAATCCATCGGGAGAGCGGGAACGGATCTTCGTCTTCGGCGCGAGCGGTCACGGCAAAGTAGTCATCGACACCCTCGAGCAGCAGGGAACATACGACATCGCCTTCGTGGCCGACGACGATCCCTCGCGCTCGGCTGCGAGCTTCTTCGGCTATCCGCTGGCCGGTGGCAGGGATGCGATGGTTGCCATGGCGCGCTCCGCCGGCGTGAGACGCGGAATTGTGGCGATCGGCAGCAATCGAGCTCGACGGACGGTCGCAGAGTGGCTTGCCGCGGCGGGCTTCGGCTTCGTGGCAGCGATCCACCCTGCGGCGGTCGTTGGCCGGGGAGTCACCGTCGGCGCCGGCTCGCTGGTCGTGGGAGGGGCCGTGATCAACCCTGACACGAGGATCGGACTGCACACGATCATCAACACCGCCTCGACCGTCGATCATGATTGCGCAGTCGGCGACTTCGTTCACGTGGCGCCCGGCGCGCACCTCTGCGGTGGAGTGAACGTGGGCGACGAAGTGTTCGTCTGCGCAGGCGCTACCATCATCCCCAACATCACCGTAGGAGATGGCGCAGTCATAGGCGCGGGCTCTACGGTCCTCACCAACGTGGCACGCGCCACGACAGTGGTTGGAACTCCCGCGAGACAGAGATGATCAAGACAGCCAAACAGACAGATGTCGGCGGAGCCGAGCTGGCCATTTTCGGTGGCCCGCGACTCCGCGAGGAGCCGCTTCCGCCATGGCCGTACTTCGGTCCCGATGAGATCGAGGCCGCGTCGGCCGTTCTGGCGTCAGGCCGGGTGAACTACTGGACCGGGGACGAAGGGAGGCTCTTCGAGAGCGAGTTCGCGCTGCAGACCGGCTGCGGTCACGCCATTGCTCTCGCGAACGGTACCGTAGCGCTCGAGCTTGCACTCTACGCACTCGGGATCGGTCCCGGGGACGAAGTGATCACGACGAGCCGGACGTTCATCGCATCGGCGAGTTGCGTGGTCATGCGAGGCGCCGTGCCCGTGGTGGCTGACGTCGACCCCGTGAGCCAGAACGTCACGGCCGAAACGATTGCGGCCAAGATGACCAGCCGCACGAAGGCGATCATCGTCGTCCACCTCGCCGGGTGGCCCTGCGACATGGACCCGATCGTGGCGCTGGCCCGACAGCATGGCCTCAAGGTCATCGAAGACTGTGCTCAGGCACTCGGTGCCGCCTACAAGGGACGGCCGGTGGGTTCGTTGGGTGACGTTGCCGCGTTCTCGTTCTGCCAGGACAAGATCCTCACGACGGCCGGCGAAGGCGGCATGCTGACCACCAACGACGAAGAGATCTGGGAGATGGCCTGGTCGTTCAAAGACCACGGCAAGAGCTGGCGCGCGGTCTACGGTCGCGAGCACCCTCCCGGGTTCCGCTGGCTGCACGAGTCATTCGGAACGAATTGGCGCCTGAGCGAGGTTCAATCCGCAGTCGGGCGTCGGCAACTGGCAAAGGTTCCGGAGTGGGTCGAGGCGCGCCGGCGGTATGCCGCGATTCTCAACGAGCGTTTTTCCGGGATCGATGCGCTCCGTCTCACCATTCCGCCGGAGGGCGTCCAACACGCCTACTACAAGTATTACGCGTTCCTTCGGCCCGAGCGGCTCCGCCCGGGCTGGACGCGTGACCGCATCATCGAGGCCGTGAACGCCGAAGGCATTCCCTGCTATTCGGGGAGTTGCAGCGAGATCTACCTCGAGAAGGCGTTCAGGTCGCGCGGCTATCAGCCAGACGTGCCGCTGCAAAACGCTCGCGAACTGGGCAACACGGCCCTGATGCTGCTCGTTCACCCCACCTTGCGCGAAACCGACATCGAGGACACGGCTGCTGCGGTCGGCAAAGTCATTGCGACAGCCACCTCCTGAGGTGAAGCCACTCAGTAGTCACGAGCGCTTGGCCGACGCTACCTCTCGAGACCAGCGCCTGTGCCCCTCCCGACTGCAGCCGCGTCCGCTGGGGTGAGGGGGGCGGGGGTCTGTGAACCCCCACCCCTGCTCGATCGCCTCCCGTGCCAAAGACCGCTTCATTGCACGCCGGCTCGAATGCGCTGTATGTCCACAGCGCGGACCACGTCTCCAGTGACGATCTGCCGATAATCGGCTAACAGAGGAAGGCTCAAGGCGGCGCGAGCCGTGTCCATCGATGCCACGAGTTCATTGATGTGCGTAGGCGTGATCACTCCGCCGGTTGCGATGACGTCGGTGAAGTTGGCTGATGGCAAGTCGGCTGCACCGAGCAGGGCGTTCACCGCGGCTCGCAGCTGTGTTATGTGCAGAGCCCGCATCGGCGTGGCTCCGGGGACGATCGGATCGTGGGTCAGGAGGACGGTCGTCGCGAGATCGACGTCGCTCCAAACACCCGGATTACCTGCGGAATCGAATGCTCTCACCTGATAGAAAAAGGCCGTCGCTGGGGGAAGGCCCCAGTCCAAAAACAACGGCCCGCATTGAGATGGCGTGTTGACGCTGCCGCAAGTGGCTATCTGCGCAAATGGCCCACCGCCTCTCCGGCGATACACCCAGTAGCCGGCCGCGTTCGGCAATGGCAGCCAGGAAACCATAATTTCGCTGCTCGATCTGGCAGTGGCGGTCAAATTTGAAGGCTCACAAAATGCGGGACTTATCGTCGTCGGATCCTCTGATTCTCTCGTTAGACATCCAATCAGGCGAGCGCGGGCCAAAACGTGGGGCGGCGCTCCGCCCGCGACGTTCACTTTAACCGTGATAGGAGGAAAGGACATCCCAGCGTTGAGGTTGTCGCTGCGGACGCAGGAGAAAAAGGCGGCGCAGTCCCAGCCGCTCCCCCCCACCTCCGTTTGCACGAGAGCTTCCCGTAACAGGTCGATCGACACAACCTTCGAATCCCGACAGGTGCCCGGACCGAGGTTGCTCACCGTGATCGTATACGTCTCTCCGATGGCGTTCTGACGAAAATCCCCTGTGTGCGTCATCGTTATTCGAGGCTCGGGCACGTCGCACTCCTGATTGACCAGAATAGTCAGGAGGTTGGATACGGAATCAGCGACGGCGAGGTCCGGCTTGCCATCTCCGTTGAAGTCCGCGACGGCTGAAGACACGGGCCCGTCGCCTGCCGGCACATTCGCGTTCTGGTACGAATAGGCAGTCTTCGAGAGCGTGCCTCGGGACGAGGTGAGGGCCGATGGATACCCCGGAGCGGTCCACGGCTTGAACAACCCATCAGGACTGCCAGGCATAATTGAGATGTCATCCGAGTCGTAATTCGTAACTGCTAGATCGAGCGCTCGATCCTGATTGAGATCCGCCGGCGGGACACTCGAAGGGCGACTGTGCGCGGTATAGGGAACGGCCGGCGCGAAAACCCCCTCTCCTGTCGAACTCGCGAGAATGACCGATACCGTCGTGCCAGCGGTTGTTGTGCCGTAATTCGTTACCACGAGGTCAGGCCTGCCATCTTTCTTGAAGTCACCGGCCGCGACGAAGCGTGGCCCATCGCCGACGGCCAAGTTGCCGACACTCGAGAAGTAGCCGCTCCCGTCGCCTCTCAGAATCGACACGCTCGCGGTGGTCTCGTTCGCCACAGCGAGGTCCACGATGCCGTCTCTGTCGAAGTCGGCCGTCGCAACCGACCATGGAGCGCTGCCGGCAGCGCAGCAGCCGCCGACGGCCGAAAACGTTCCGTCGCCGCGTCCGAGAAGCACTGTCACACTGTCTGACCCGGTGTTCGGAATCGCCGCGTCAAGGATAGCGTCGCGATTGAAATCAGCGAGGGCCATGTGACGAGGCGCCGAGCCGACCGCGATCGGTGGCGCGGCAGGATGGAACGCGCCGCCGATGTCTCCGATGAGAACCGAGACGTCGTCGGAGTTCGTATTTGCCACGACCAGGTCGAGGCGTCCGTCTCGGTTGATGTCGCCTGCCGCAACAGAAGTCGGCAGTGTCCCCACAGTGTATGGTTCGCTCACGGTAAACGTGCCGTCACCGTTCGAGATCAAGACTGAGATGTCGTTCGAACCGGAGTTCGCGACCGCGAGATCGGCGTTGCCATCGCGGTCGAAGTCGCCAGCGATGACCGAACTGGGAGTTGTTCCGACAGGAATTGTCGACTGAGGCCCAGCGATGAACGTTCCACACCCAACCGAGCACAAAGCGGTGTTGCTCATAACGGTGATGTCGTTCGAGGCGGAGTTCACGACCACGAGATCAGGACGTGTATCTCCGTTGAACCGGCCGACCGGACCAATTGCAAGGGCTACTGCATTCGTATAGCCGGCTGGTTCTTTGCCGACCGGGTACTCGCTAAACGCGGGAAAGTTCATCGGAGCAGCGAGTGAGCCATCTGGCAGGCTGACAAGAATGGAAATGTCATTCGATGACCGATTGACGACGGCGAGATCTGCTCTCCCGTCCTCTGTCAGATCCGTCGCCTGAACGAAGACGGGTTCCAGGTGCGCGGAGTAGCTGGTGGCAGCGGCGAAAGCACCGTTGCCTACACCCTTAAGTATCCAGACCCAGCCCGCGCTGTCAGTGATCGCGAGATCGAGCGTGCCGTTGCCGTCGATATCGTCGGAAGCCACTGACGTCGGCTCCAGACCCGCTGCGTAGTGAACCGGCGAAGCGAACCCCGCGCTTGTCACGCCCAGCAGGATCGAAACGCCGGCGGCACCGGGTAGCGATTCGCTCGCCGCCCCCGTCACTGCCAGGTCCTTCCAGCCGTCGCGATTGAAGTCCCCCCCCCACGATCGAAGTAGATGGGCCTTGCGTCGCTGCGTGGCTCACCGCCGCCGAGAATGTCCCGTCTCCTGAACCTAGCAGGACCGAAACCACCCCTTCGCTCGTAGTGCCATTCGATACGACGCCGATATCAATGTTCCCGTCGCGATCGAAATCTTCGTTAATAATCCCGCGAGGACGATGTCCGGCGCCGTAGTTCACAGCGTCCGCGAGAGTGCCGTCCGGGGATCCGAGCAGGATCGAGACGTCGTTCGAATCGCGGTTAACGACGGCGACGTCGACATTGCCGTCGCGATCGAAGTCACCGGCTGCCAACGCGACTGGCGTCGTGCCGACCACATACTCCACTGCGGGCAACATTCCGACGGACCCGTCCGGATTCGCGATCAAGACCGTGATGCTGTTAGCACCTGAGTTCGCAACAACGAGGTCGTACTTCGTGTCACGATTAAAGTCTGCCCGAACGATCGATGTCGGCAAAGCTCCGACAGCGTAGTTGTAACGCTGCCCAAAATTCGGACAGCCGGCGTGACAAATGTCGGGATTAGACGCCCACGCCATGAGCACCATCAAAACGACCAATGAGCATCGTAGGGGCGATCGGACCGCTAAACATTTCACCGTTTACTCCATTCAATCGGAGCTGCACCACCGATCAGACCGGCACCGTCAGGGCGGCACGCGCAACATGTCTCCCGTATGCCGCACTGACCCTTCTGGGCCGTGACGATGGTCACGCTAAAGTGTGTGTAGCACGACGACGCTTGACTGCTGCAGCGGATGTGAGTGCCCCGACCGTAGGCGGACGAACCTCGTCCGCCACACTCCACAGCGGACCGGCGCCGCTTGGCATCCAAGCCCGAATTCGGAGACGAGGCAGTCGCGCGGCTCGCTGTGCCATGGGTCGAAGAGCAGCCATTTGGGAATCCTTGAGGATGAACTGGCAGAGGATACGAAGGGAAAGGAGCGGTCTGGGACACTGACGAATCGGCCGACAAGCAAGCTGGAGGATCTCTCTACCTCTCCCTCCTGTGGCGCACGCGCAAGCGCCGGAAGCGCTCGCGCGACCACCATGCGACCGTGCACTGAACCAGCCGTTACCGTCGCGCCGGCCCACAGCGGACGAAGTCGGGAGGCCGCCGGTGAAGGTGGCGACAGGGCGGGACCCAGAACGCGTAGCTCAGCAGTTCCGAGCCTAGAGCGGGCGGTGTCACTCCGCTGGACGCCTGCGCTCCGCGGTCGCGGGTTGATGACGGCGGTCCCGGCGCACCAGCCGGCGCCAGATCACGGCTGCTTCCGCGCCCAGGCCGAGAAGGTCCTCTCGACTTCGCTTCTGGTGACGGCGCGGAGTTCCTCGTAGGTGATCTTGTCGAGCATGGCCGGGTTCAGCATGCCCGCGGCGACAAAAGCGCGCTGTGCTGCGTCCCTGTCGCCTGCGTCGAGCAGGGCGTACCCGAGATTGATGTAGATCTCCGGGCGCTGGTCATACGAAAGCGCCTTCTCGTACATACCGACGGCGGCGCGCGGCTCGCCTGCGGCCGCAAGGTTCACGGCCGACAGCATGTAGTAGTTCACCTTGAGCGTCCACACATCGGCGCAGCGTGACAATTCACGCAGGTTGTGACGGGCTCTGGCGACACTGTCCTCCGCGACCAACGCTCTCCGCGTGGCAGCTTCGATCCTGGCTTCGGTGCGGCTGCATTGAAGGGGGCGTACACAGTACCTGTGGAGACCGTACGCAAGTGCCACGACGACCACGGCGGTAACGATGCACCTCGCAACGAGTCTCATTCGGCCCACCTCACGACAACAGCGGAGAGGAACACGGTCGAGAGCGTTGTTGCAGCGATCTCGAGCGGGAAGCCCGCGCCAGCGAGGACGAGAAACGACGTCACGAGCGGGAGGGCGAACATCCTTGCGAAAGACCGCCGCTGCTCCGTGACTGATCGATCCTCACGCCGAAAGGATATCCGGCCGACTATGAAAAGCGCTGTAAGCATGAGCGCGTAGCCAGGAAGCCCAGCCACGGCCAGCATCTGCAGATGATCGTTGTGTGCTTCGCTGAAATTGATTCCGTATGCCGTGGACGAGAGCAGTTCGGGGTGGTCCTGAACCACGCGCAATTTCGCTTCTGAGTATTGCAGACCGAAACATCCGGGTCCCACTCCGACGAGCGGCCTGTCCCCGAACATATACATCGCTGCGTAGAACGCCAGAAGCCGACCGCTCAGAGCGGAATCGAGCGAGCCGGATTTCACTGCCTCCACGGCGAGCCGGAGGCGTGTGTAGAGCGGCTCGTACGTGAAGATCAGAACGCCGATCAGCACCGCCAGAATCACAAACACAGCCACCGCGCGTCGACGCCAGCGCAGTGCCACCATCGTTGCCACCCCGACGCCCAGAGCCGCAAGCGGCAGGAGCGTCTGTGTGGCGACGACACCGGCGCTTAAAACCACGCCGCAGATTGCCCACACCATCCGTTCGATACCTGTGCGCTGACGGAGGCCAGTGGCTGCGGCACAGGCGAGCGCGGGCAGGACGAGAAAGGCGCCAATGTCATTGGGGTTGCCGAGAAAGGCCGCCGGGCGATCGCTGATCTGCGTTGCGATCGTAAAGAGTGTTCCCCGCCTCCAGCTGGAGGCCACGTACTGCAGAGTATTGATCAGCCCGGGGAGGACCACCGCGGCAACCGCGAACAGGCCTTTTCGAGATGCTATCCAGTATGTAGCGGTGAAGATCAGTGCGAGTGCCGCCACCCTCGCGAGAGACGCCGAGCTGAGCTCACGATGCGTCGAGAAAATCGACGCTACGGCCGACCAGATCACAGCTGCTGACACGAAGAGAAGAACCTTCGGGACCCGCACGAGTCGTAGCCCCCGCCAGGGCCATCCCAGCACCAGTGCGGCGATGACGAGTGCCTGTCCAATCAGAAGGACTTCCTTCGGACCTCGGAATGCGTCTATTGCTCCGGGTACGTAGAACAGCGGAATGATGAGCACACCGATGACGACGCCAGCCCAGATGAAGTGCAGGCCCCACTCGTTCACACGCGCGTCGCAGACGAGCTCATTCTGTGTCGCTGGTGCTTTTGTCATGCGAAGTCGACGCGTCCAGTAAGCGGCCCGCGGGTTCGCGACGCTGGCCGGATGGTCCCTGACCGCCTGCGCTCAGACCTGCCTCATGTCTGGCCTTCCAAAAGGGCGCGAGTATACCGAGTCGGACTGGTGCGTACAATCTGAGCGACTCACTCACTATCCATGATGACTGAACGACTGAAGGAACTTGCGCGCGCCGCCCTCGCCGCCTTCGTCGCCGACCACCTCCCCTCCCTCACCGAGGACGAGACCCTCGCGGTCATTGCGAACCCCTTCGTCACCCCCGCGATCCTTTCCGCGGTCGCGAACCAGCCACGGCTCACTGCTTTCTACTCGGTCCGCCTCGCTCTCGTCGCCCACCGGCAGACACCACAGGCCCATGCGGTCAAGCTGGTGCACTACCTCTTCTGGAACGACCTCCTGCGGCTGTCGGTCGATGTCCGGGTTCCGGCGCCGGCGCGACGCGCGATCGACGGGCAGCTGCTGGCGCGCGTCGGAAAGCTGACGCTCGGGGAGAAGATCGCCTCGGCCCGACGCTGCGGAGGGGCGCTGATCCAGCACTTCCTCTTCGAGCCGGACGCGCGGGTCCTGGCCGCTCTCCTGGTGAACAGGCGTCTACGGGAGGACGACGTCCTCCATCTGATCTCGTCGCGCGACGTCAGTGCGGAGAAGCTGCAGATGCTCGCCGACGACGAGAAGTGGTCGTTCCGCTATCAGGTGCGGAAGGCGCTGGTGCTCAATCGCTCCACCCCGCGCGCGGCCGCCGCCACGCAGCTCCGGCACCTCACCCCGAACGACCTCCGCCAGATCCACTCGAACCCGGCCACGTCGACGTACATCCGGCGCTGCATCGAGAGGACCGGGGTCCTGCAGAGTGGCAGCGGCGGGCGGGGGATTGCGAGCTGAACGGGGGCCCGCCGACCGTCCCCCCGACCGTCGTCGCCGTCACCTCGCAGTCTTCCTCCTTCGTCTACAATGACTTTCCGGCATGCCTGACCAGACGACGCAGCCACAGGAGCCGCGTTACGAGCTCGCTTCGTTCGGGGATGAACTCCGACGGGAGCGGGAGATTCGCGGGATCTCTCTCAAGGAGATTGCCGACGCGACGAAGATCAGCAAGCGGTTCCTCGAGGCGATCGAGAAGAACGACCACAAGACCCTGCCGGCGCCGGTGTTCACCAGGGGATTCGTACGGGAGTACGCCCGCTACCTCGGGCTGAGCGCCGACGAGATGGTCAACCGCTACAACCACGCGGCGGCAGGCGACGACCGGATCGAGCAGACGCTCGACCTCCAGCGGTTCGCCCATCCCGATGCAATGCAGCCCCCACTTCCGGAACTGCCGCGCAAGACGCCCACGAAGCGGGGGCTTCCCTCGCCGGTCGGCATCGACCGGAGCGTCCTGCTGCTGGTGCTCCTCGCGGCCGCGCTCGCTGCCGTCGCCTGGTGGGCGGTCCAGAACCGGCACCGCTGGGACAGCGATGCGCGCGACAGTCGCGAGACTCCCGTCACCCCGCTCGTGACGACCTCGGCGCCTCCGGCCGCTCCGCCTGCTGCTCGAACCCAGAACTCCGTTCCTGGCGAGAAACTGAGGCTGGTGCTGTCGGTGGCCGACGACGCCTGGGTAACCCTCGAGGCGGACGGCACGACGATCCTCAACGACGAGCTCAAGGCCGGGGACCGTCGGACGTTCGAGGCGAACGACGAGTTTCGCTTCCGCACGATCGGCAACGCGGCCGGCGTCACCCTCACGCTCAACGACCTCCCGATCCCTTCGCTGGGCGGTGACGGAGAGGTCATCCGGAACCGCACGTTCGACCGCGCCAGGCTGCAGGAGCTTCGGGGCGAGGGGTCGCAAACCGACCAATGACCACTGGATCCGCACCGGAGCTCACGGCAGACACGATCATCGCGAACATCGAGTCGGGCGCCTATTCGCGCGAGATCGTCGACACGATCGCTCGGGGGTTCCTCCCGCTCGCGCAGGAAGACCTGATCGCAGTGCTCGCCTACGTCGGGACCCTGCCCGACCCGGAGCTTTCCGCGCTCGCACGCACGTCGCTTCGTGAGATTCCACCCCGGTCGATGTTCGCGTTCGCCTCGGACGAGAGCGTTCTCCCGGCGCACCTCGTGCGGCTCACGCAGCTCATCGAGGACGGCCTCACCCTCGAAGCGCTGATCCGCAACCGCGCGGTCACCGACGAGGTGGTCACCGAGCTCGCCCTTCGCGCCAGTCCTGCGGTTCAGGAGGTGATCGTCATCAACCAGGCGCGCCTGCTCCGGTCGCCGGCGATCCTGGACGCCCTGTTCGCGAACCCTGCCCTCTCGGGCGAGGTCCGGCGGCGCGTCGTGGAGACCCGCGAGGAGTTCTTCGAGAAGCGGGAGCGGCTCCAGCGTGCTCTGGAGGCGGAAGCTGCAGACGAGGAGCCGGAGGAGATCGCCGATGACCTGCCGCTCGATCCGATCGCCGATCTGCTCGAGAAGGCCGCAGAGATGGACCAGGAGGAGGCCGCCGCCGTGCCGGTCGTCATCAGCGAGGTCGAGCGCAACGACCCGAAGAAGTTCGCGCTGTGGGGGCGGCTGCAGTTCATGAGCGTGTCGGAGAAGGTGCAGCTCGCGTTCAAGGGGGACAAGATGTCCCGGATGATCCTGATCCGCGAGCGCAACAAGCTGATCTCCAGTTCGGTGATGCGGAACCCCCGCATGACGCCGCAGGAGGCCGAGGCGATCGCCGCGATGAGGAACGTCGACGAGGAGATCCTCCGGCTCCTGTCGATGCGGCGCGAATGGATGGGGAAATACCCTGTGGTCCTCAACCTGATCAAGAATCCGAAGACCCCACCCGGGGTTGTCCTGCCGCTGATCAATCGATTAACCTTGCGTGATTTGAAATCGTTGAGGGACGACAAAGGCGTTTCCCAGATCGTTCGGGAATCGGCGAAGAAGTTCTATCTGGCGCGTGCGAACAAAGCCTGATGAAGGTCAATTACTACGAGGTGCTCGGCGTCGCCCGTTCGGCCTCCGAACAGGAGATCCGGGACCGCTTCCGCCGGCTTGCACGCGAGAACCACCCCGACCGTTTCACGGGGGCGGAAAAAGTGGACGCTGAGCGCCGGTTCCAGACGCTCACCGAGGCCGCCAACATCCTGACGAGCCCGACCCGCCGCCGGCAGCACGACGCGGACCTCAGCAGCGGCACCACTACCGAGACCGTCGACTTCGTCCAGATCGCCAAGGCCTACCTCGGCCGCGGCATCAAGGCCTACAAAGACGGCGATCACCACGCGGCCTACGAGAACTTCGACCAGGCCACCAAGCACAACCCCCAGGACGCGAAGGCCTTTCACTATCTGGCCCTGGCGGCCATCCGCCTCCCGGAGATGAAGCGGCAGGCGGTTCAGGCGATCGAAGCGGCGGTCCAGCGCGAGCCGATGAACGCCGCGTTCCTCAAGGACGCCGGGACGATCTGCCTGCGCGCAGGACTGCCGGCCAAAGCCGAGCGCTACCTCGACGAAGCCCTGCAGTGGGATGCCGAAAACGCCGAAGTCCTGGCTGCGCTCGCCTCGCTGCGGCAGGGACGGACTGAGACCAAGGAGGGGGGTAAGAGCTTTTCCTTTTTCAGGAAGGGCTGACCTCGCGAATGGAAGTCAAAGGATTCGGTCTCACCGACGTGGGCCGCCAGAGGCAGCACAACGAAGACGCCCTTCTCCTCGAAGCGGACGCGGGGCTGTTTCTCGTTGCCGACGGCATGGGTGGCCATGCCGCCGGCGAGATCGCGTCCCGGATCTCGGTCGACGCGATCTCCGAGTTCATCGTGCACACGCGCGAGGACGACGGCACCTGGCCGCACGCCTACGACGAGCGCTACGGCCGGCAGACGAACCGTCTCATCGCCGCGATCCGCCTCGCGAACACACGAGTCCTCGAGGCGATGCGGAAAGACGCGCGTCTGCGCGGCATGGGGACGACGGTCGTCGGTTGTCTCACCGACGGGACCACCGTGTCGGTCGGCCACGTCGGCGACTCGCGTGCCTACATGGTCCGCGGCGGGCAGCTCACCCGGATCACCAACGACCACTCGTGGGTGTTCGAGCAGGTGCAGGCCGGGATGCTCACCGAAGCCGAAGCGGAGCGGCATCCGCTGCGCAACGTCATCACCCGCGCGCTCGGCGGGGCGCTGCAGGTGACGCCCGACGCGAGCGAGATCGAAGCGCAGCCTGGCGACACCTTCCTCCTCTGCTCGGACGGCCTCACCGGCATGGTCCCCGAAGAGGAGATCCTGCGGATCGTCGTCGCCGCGGGGCTCGATCTCGAAGAGGCCTGCCGCCAGCTCATCGCCTCGGCGAACGAGCGTGGCGGCGTCGACAACATCACCGCGCTGCTCGTCACCACCCTCCAGGCAGGAACATGAACGTCCGAATCGACTACTGCGGCGTCTGAAACTACCTGCCGAGAGCCGCCAGTCTGGCGGACACCATCAGGAGAGAGATCGGGATCGAGAGCGAGTTGGTTCGCGGAAGCGGCGGCATCTTCGTCGTGACCGTCGGCAACCGCACGATCTTCTCGAAGAGCGAGACCGGCCGCTTCCCGACCGAAGCGGAGATCATCGAACGGCTGCGCGCTCTCGGCTGAACGCGAGTCGGGCGCGCAGGCAGGCGCCGACGGGGGACGTACTCCCTGTAGAATGCGCGCGGTGTCCACGTCGAAGTCCGAGCGGCCGATTCACGCACTGGTGATCGACGACTCCGCGTACAACCGGGTCACGCTGACCCGGCTTCTGGAGTCGAACGCTTCGATCAAGGTGGTTGCGACCGCCGTCAACGGCGAGGACGGCATCAAGCAGGTGATGCGGCTCAAGCCGGACGTCATCACGCTCGACCTCGAGATGCCGGTGATGGACGGCTTCGCGTTCCTGCGCTGGCTGATGGCCAATGTCCCGACCGCGGTGATCGCGGTCTCGTCGCGGTCGAGTGACCGGAGCGTGTTCAAGGCGCTCGAGCTGGGCGCGGTCGATTTCATCGCCAAGCCGGGCGGCCGCGTCTCTCCGCGACTCGAGGAGATCCAGCGCGACCTCGTCGCGAAGGTGCTGCAGGTCGTCGAGCTCAAGATGGACAACCTGCGCCGCCGCGTGACGGAGGCCGAGGCGCATGAAGTCGTTCCTCCCGGACCTCCGTCGTCGACGAGCCAGGGGGCGGTCGACCTCGTCGCAATCGGCTGCTCCACCGGCGGTCCTCCCGCGCTCCAGCAGGTCTTCGAGGCGCTGCCCCTGCTGCCGGTGCCGGTCATCGTCGCCCAGCACATGCCACCGGCATTCACGAGGCTCTTCGCCGAGCGGGTGAACAAGCTGACCGTCTACGAGGTCAGCGAGGCGACCGACGGCGAGTTGCTGATCCCCGGCCACGCCTACATCTCGCCGGGCGGGATGCAGACCGAAGTGCGCAGGGCGCCGGAGGGACTGATCGCGCGCGTGCTGCCGGCCCTGTCGAGCGAGATCTACGCCCCGTCGGTCGATCGCCTTTTCCGGAGCGCCAGCGAGGCCTGCCGGGACCGGATGATCGCCGTCGTGATGACCGGGATGGGGGACGACGGCGCGGAGGGGATCACGCAGGTCCGCGC